>NZ_JBPCUJ010000022.1:0-21751 GCF_051011215.1 Lutimonas sp. | reverse complement strand
TATATATTGGTTCTTTATTAAAAACGTTGATTGCTTCCAAACCTAATTCCAATCTGCTGGAACTAGGAACCGGGATTGGTTTGACCTTGTCCTGGATGATTGAAGCAATGACAGAAAATTCCAAATTATTCTCCGTGGATAACGATCCTGAACTTATTCAGATAGCCGACAGTTTTTTTGGTAAAGACAGAAGGGTTTCATTGGTTTGCGATGATGGCAGTCAGTGGATAAAAGACTATAAAGGAGATAAATTCGACCTCATCTTTGCGGATGCCTGGCCCGGAAAATATAGCGACCTGGAAGAAACACTCGATTTATTGAAAACAGGGGGATTCTATGTCATTGACGATATGCTTCCTCAACCCAATTGGCCTGATGGACATCAGGAACTGGCATCTGATCTGATCCATATACTTGAAAACAGAGATGATCTTCAGCTCACTAAGATCAATTGGTCAACCGGAATCATTATCGCTTCAAAAATTGGTTAAGGCATTGGAGCTTTGGTTTTTTATCAGAAATTCAGGGTCTCAAAGACCCAGGTTTTTTATCTTTAATCAATAAAGAATGTGGCTGGTTTTAAAGATCAACCTCAGTAACCCCTTAAAATTCTCGATGTCTTATGAAGATATTAATCATTGGCGGCAATGGAACCATTGGAAAAAAGGTTTCTTCTCATTTTTCAGAAAATCACGAAGTACTGATCGCTGGCAGAAGTGCTGGTGATTATATCGTTGATCTTACAGATATTGAATCCATTCGAAAACTTTTAGCTGCAATTCCATCGTTGGATTCGATTATTTGCATCGCAGGAGAGGCGAAGTGGGATGACTTTAAAGATCTCTCAGAAGAAGATTATTATATTGGGATCAAGAGTAAATTAATGGGACAGGTAAATCTGGTTCGTGTAGGACAAGATTATTTAAAATCCAAAGGTTCCATCACCCTGTCAACCGGAATACTGGCCGACGATCCAGTTGTTAAAACAACCAGTGCAGCCATGGTGAATGGTGCTTTGCACAGTTTTGTGAAAGCGGTGGCTCTTGAAATAGAAAACGAATTAAGAGTAAATGTAGTATCACTAGGAGTTGTTGAAGACGCCTATAAGAAATACAAACATTTTTTCCCGGGACACAATCCAATTTCAATGAAAAAAGCAGTCAATGCCTATGTTCGAAGTGTAGAAGGCAAGGGAAATGGAGAAATTATCCGCATATATGAATAAGTGTTTGAGTCCTGGTTTTAAATCTCCCGACATGAGATCGATAACTGTGAATCATCCTGATTCTGGGGCCGAGTGGAGACAATTTGATTTCGATTTTATCACAGCATAAAGTGTCAGACACTTCCGTAAGAAAACAATATCCAACTGATAACATGGGAGGAAATCAAGAGCTTTCTTTACAGCTAAAAGGTTCCAATTACTGTAAATGAAAAATTTCGTCCGGGAGCACTTATGGCCGAGGCAAACTCCTTGTAATGGTGGTCCATAATATTGTCCACATTAATCAGGAGGTCCACATATCTGGAGGTCTTGATTCGCATGAAATAATTTAAAGTGTACCAGGTTGGGCTGCCATAATAAGCATCATCTTCAAGTATATAGGGCGTTTGTTCAATATTATCAATTCCTTCTGAAATATTGTAATCGTCCGCTTTTTTTCGACCATTGTACATCATGTTAACCCCTGTTTCTATTCTGTTTCGAACATAGCTAAACTCTAAATTCCCAAATAGCGGAGGAATCGATGAAAGAGGCTCTTTTGTATCATATGCCATCCCTTGTGTATAGGTCAGAGAGGCTCTGGCTGTCCAGGTGTTTGTCAATTGACCCTTAAAGGTCATCGTTGCTCCTGCTATATAGGCAGAACCTTTATTAACATTGGCAACAACATTGGCTAATTCTCCATCATAAATTATTTCTGTTTCTCCATTGAGTTCAAAAGGTGCTCTTACAATGTAATTGTCCAATAAGGTATAGTAAGAAGTAATTCCAAGATAGGATTTCTTTTGATCAAAATATTTGAGAATTCCAGCTTCAAAATTATACGCGAATTCCGGTTCAAGGTCTACATTGGGAACAGTAACGTCTCCATTCTTCTCTCTAACCTTGCCAATATCATCTATATTTGGTGATCGAAATCCTGAAGATAAAACACCATTGATCTGCCAGTTCAGATTGGGTTTGTATGCATACCCGGCGGTTAAAGTAACGGAGGTATTCATAGTTTGAATATCAGGGTCGGGCAAGGTAATATACGTTGTATCGACCCATTTAGCGGTCAGGGCAGTATTTGTTAACCTTAAGCCCGTATTCAAGGTGGACTTTTTACCAATATCTTGTCTGTAACTGGCATAAATAGCAGAGCTTAAATAACTACTCCCTCCATCAGGATAACGTGTTTGAACCACATAATTATCCTTAACGCCAATGATATCATTTCCTTGTACATCTAAAACATCTCCTTTTGACGTAGAGTTCACATCATTGTAGGCAACTTCAAAACCATAACTAAAGTTTCGATTCACTACAGGGTCAAAGTTCTTGGTGAAATCGCCGTTCAAACTAAATACCTGTACTTTTTCAAATCTTGACGACCTGTCAAAACTATCAAATTTCCGTTGAATTCTTGATTCTTTGATATTTTGATAAGCGGCAACAAAACTTCCTTTATCCAACCATTTTTTATCCGCCTTCAGGTTAAATTGTGTCGAAAACAGCAAACGATCCTGTGGCCCGTAATACCATTCTGCAAAACGCAGTTTATTATCTTTATATTCGGTTAGTTTATCAAATCTATTAATCCTGGACGAAGTGCTGTACTGCAGGTTAAACATCAGATCATTTCCCTTTTCAAGGGGAATAAACAGTTTTTGAAGTATATCGGTTTGCTGATAACCAACATTGCGTTGAACTGTAGGATCTTCATTGGGTATGGGTTCTGGGTTATAATAAGAGTCCGTATTGTCAGAATATTCAATTTGAAGACCCCAGTTATCGAAACCATGAGGCCTGTATTTACCCATGCGTAAATCTCCAAAGCTACTATGAGAAATGCTTGTAAATGACGCTATCTTTTCAAATTGTAATTCAACCCCGGCATTCACCGTTTTCTCATCATTTACTGTGCTATAGCGCCCCAAAAACTCCAGATTCACATTATTGCGTTCTGAAACCTCCGGCCGTCGTGTATAATAATGAATGACCCCACCCAACGCATCTGAACCATAGACCACGGAAGAAGGCCCAAAAATTACCTCTGTCTTGTCAAGAATACTCGGGGCCACCGTAATAGCGTTTTGCAAATGTCCTTTTCTATAAATAGCATTGTTCATTCGAACTCCGTCGACTACAAGTAAAATTCTGTTTGCTTCCATACCGCGCAGTACCGGACTCCCTCCACCAAACTGTGTTTTTTGAACCTTTACCCCAGGAATATTTGCCAGCATGTCTGCGGAAGTTTGGGGTACCGCATTTTGAATATCCTTATTTGAAAATACGGCAATTTCTTCTGCAATCCTGGTTCGTTCCACATCCTCCATCGCCGCGGATAGAAACACCTCGTTTAACAATTCAGATTTATACTGTAAAAAAATCGTGGTAAATTCTCGCTTGATCTGCTTTTTGAGCAGTTCCAATTCCACATAGCTCACATGACGAATGGTCAGCAACTCAAAATCTCCAAATTTACTTATATCTACAATTCCGTTGCTGTCAGAAACCACAGAAATACTTCTGTCTTCATTGGTAACCTGAACATTGGAAATTGGGAATTCAGAATCCTTGTCCACTATGACACATTTTTGCGCATATGAAAAATGTCCTATTAGGACAATTATAACAAGGTTAAGAAATTTCATTAAAGACTTCTTTTAGTACTTTTAGTGATCGGGGTTTTCTAAACCCTGGCAAATGAAGTTCATAATATTCCAACAGAATATCCAACACTGTTTGTCGACTTTCAGAATTCCATTTCAATCCTAGCATATCATCAAATTTTATGCCGATTAAGGATTTGAAAAGAATTAATTTTTCATCCTTAATGAAACTTCTAAAAGGCTGTAAAACAGTAAAGTTTCCTTCTTCAAGGTCAAAGAAACCAGCATTCATCGAAGCTGTATCCGGGTAAAACCCTAAATACTTGGTCAATTCAAGCATAAAAACCAGGTGAAAATCAGCAAAGGAGTCATTTAAATCGAGCCATTTTAACGCCGTTTCTATATATTCAAATTGCAAATAGTTCTCTTCCTCTTCTTTTAATGCATAGGCCAGTACCTCAGCCAAAAACAAAGCGATAGACTGCTTGTATATATTTGTGGCCAGGCTTTGGTATAAATAATGAACCCTGGCTTCTGCAATCTTATTCAAATTGCCCTGTTTGTTATGAAAGGCCGCAATTTCAAGTTGACTTAGCGGCTGAAAATATCCTATTTTAAGTTTTTTGCTTTTCGATCTAAAAATGCTTCGCAACAAATAGGACTTGACACCTACTTCCGTAAGACACTTTACAATCAGGTCTGCCTCCCCATATTTTAAAGAAGTTAATACAATTGCTTTCGTCTTAATCTGCATGTACCTGTTGCTAATTGATAATCGCTATTTTTGTTGAAGCTGTTTCAGACTTATCCGGGCTGGTTAAAAGAACGATATAAACACCTGAAGCAACTTTTCTTCCTCTTAAATTGGTTTTGTTCCATACAACCTTGCCTCCTCTTATTTCCTGACCAATATCTACGTTGGTTTCATGAACCAGGCGCCCTGCTATGTCCAAAATTTTCACATTGGTTCCCTTGGGTAAATGACTTCCGTTTCTGCCATCAATGGTGACAAACTCATGCTCTTTCTTTGCAGGATTTGGAAAAGCATATACCTCTTCCAGGGATTCGCCAAAAGGAGCAACCTCGCTGTTAAATGCTACGATCCCTTTATCTGTTGCGAAAAAGACCTTGCCATTGCTGTCGTCTATTTTAATTTTAAGAACACTGTTAGAAGGCAATGGGGAATTATCCTTATTAAAATTATACAGTGTTTCACTCCCGGTGGAATTAGTCCCTAAGGCCCCACCCGTATCAGTACCAAACCATTTATTTTCAGCCCCGTCAATTCCAATGGTGTTTACAGGTTGCTCTCCCAATAGTCTTTTGGGAACACCATTGTCATCAATAATTACAGGTTCTGCATCATATATATCCGACTCAAATAAACTTCCTGCTCCTGAATAAACCACAAGCCCCTTTTGTGTTCCGATCCATACCCTGTTATTTCTGTCTACTGCAAGGGTTTTAGCATGTAAATCCGGTAAGGAACCTTTCGTTGACTCAGTAGTTAAAGCTTTTTTACGATCCCCTGATTCACTGTATACCAAAACACCATTTCTTCTCGATCCCATCCAAACACCTCCAGATTTATCAATTGCCAATTCTGACAAACCAAGTGCAATAGAATTCGTGATCAAGGAACTTAAATCAAATTCTTTCCATGTACCGTTGGTCTCTAACTTTTTTAAGCGATTGGGCACCCAGGAATTTGAAATCCAGAAATTACCCCTATTGTCAAAAGCGGCCCCATTTATTCTAATACTTGAATTGGGATCACCATCCGGATAGAGATCTTCTAAACCACTATTGCTATCATCCCATAATACGGTCGGACGATCATTTTCTACGACCAGAATGCCACTTCCCCAAGAACTTAAATATGCCTTATTTTCACCTGAGGGGTCTAAGGTCACATGAACTAGGTCCTGGGCTGGAAAGTTCGAGTCATATGCACTATTTATCCAGGCTGAAGATTCCGTTGCTGAGCCATTATAATGTGAATATCCCAGTCTTTTCCCCAAAGGAGTATATGAAAGATTATAGCCACCATAGACCACCCATAAATTATTATTGGCTGCTTCAATAGAAAAGACCTTATTCGAGCTGGGACCTTCTGGATGAACTTCAAGGTATTCCAGATCAGAAAAAGATCTGGTCAGTACACCAAAGCTTTTGGTTGCCAAATAAACCCTGTTATTACTGGCATAAGCATTATTGAGCTCAAATTTATAGTTTGATGATTCTTTTGCCTCATGAACCAATCCTAAATTGCCGTCCAAAACAACAGCAGAAGAGCCTAATGTTACGGTCAAAAACTGTCTGGAAGAGCGCAGTTTTAAGATGGTACTCGCAAAGCTTCTTCTTTGAATCAAATTGTCGACACCTGCCAATTCATATAATGAATTTGATCTCGACGTGTATATAGTATCTGATAAGAGCGCAATAGACAGAAAGTTTCCTAAAAGAGCTCCTTCCGGCTGCAGCCAATTATTATAGTCCACCAAGTTGGGATCATTGATATCTGCCGAGTAAATACCTTTTTGAGTAACGGCATAAATGGTCTCATTGTAGATGGCAATTTCATTTACAAATACCGGGCTTGAATTTTCATCGATATACAAAGTGTCACCAAAATTCAGATTCATAATATCGTATTCAACAATCCCGAAGGGGGTCGATAAATAAAGTATTCCATTGTACTCCGTTATATGGTTAATTTGCTTTTGACCTGTAATATCCAGACGTTCAATATCATTGGCCACCGTAATATTTCCATTTTCATCGATCACTTCGATAAGACCTGTTTGATATCCTATAATAAATCGCTTACTTGTTTCGCTATAGTAAAGACTTGTCGTTTCTTTTCCTGAAAGTCCATGAACGGAAGAAATCTTTTCCATATATCCTGTTTCGGTATTCTGAATAAAAGCGGCATTATCGGCAATAGCATAAAGCCTATTGTCAATCTTTATAAAATCCTTGACATTGTTATAAGAAAAAAAGTCTTCCCACGAACTACTAAAATCAGTCTGTGAAAATAGAGGCCTGGAAACAAAAAGGAGTAGCAGGATCAATAAAATGTCTTTCTTAGCAAAAAGAAACATACAGTATATTTTGCTCAAAGATATTTAATTCCAATAGAAAAGATACCGATAATACGTCTATTCCATTTATTTTTGACTGGAAAAACAATTTGCCCATGCAAGAGCATCTAGCAGTTTTATTAATCAGTAGTTACCTGAGTTTAAGTTTTATGTATTCTGTGATTGAAAAAGTCTCTCAATGGAATAATACAAAAAACTACTATATCGATCATTTTAAAAGTTCGTTTCTCAAAAATCAGATACCGGCTGCCCTTCTATTGGTCGTAATTATGGAATGCATAAGTGTTGGAATATGTCTTGCCGGGATGTATCATCTTTTAGAAAATAACAATACGCAAGCAATTCTATGGGGGCTTGTCTCAATAGCAATCACCTTAATCGTGCTGATGACCGGACAAAGAATAGCCCAGGATTACTCCGGGGCTATGAATATTACGGTGTATTTTATTCTCACCGTGATCGGTATTTATGTGCTTTAATTCTTATAATGAATTCTGTAAGTTCAATTTAGTCACTGCCATCAATTCTCCTTCCAGAAAAACTTTCACAGGATAAACTCCTTTTTCAAACCCTTGACCTTTTCTCTGAATAAACATGGTTACGTCCACATCATGATTGTTATAATTGATAATCGCGTGATCAGTATACTTGGATTCTTTTTCTGTGTTTTTCAAGGTGAAAATGCCTTTTGCTTCTTCAACTTTTCCCTCTGGGTTTTGCAATACTAAATGAGCTTCTTTTCTTCCGGAATCAACCCTTTGATTACTTACAAGTTTAAAGGTTACTTTAATTAAATCTGTTTTGCTCGCGTTATTGGTCTTCTGATACTTTCCGTTTCCACTCATTTTCATGGCGGTTATTTCAACATTATCGACACTTAGGTTTTCTTCCATTTCAACCACCTTTGGTGCAGGTTTTTCAGCTTGAGCAACAGCAGCAGTAGGCTGGCTACCTGGTGCTCTTTGCGCTATTCGCTCACTTCTGCTAATCGAACCACGGGATGCTGTGTTTCTACTATTTCCAACCATTAATGCTCTATACTTCTTTTTATAGTGAAGAACATTGTTTTTATATTCAATAATATTGGACCACCCTGTTTCTTCCATTACCTCAGCATCTGCAATAATTTCAGAAATTTTAGTTTTATGAACTTCCAGAGAGTCTGCCAGTTTTGGATAATTAGGAATTGCATCGGCATACTTTTGCTCGAGCTCCGATAACTGGTCAATCATTTTGACCTTTTCGGTTCCTATATAATTTAATACTTTATTACTTTCCGGGTTCGTAGCAACAATTGTTGAATTATAATTAATAACTACGGCTTCTTTAATTTCATCCTTATTTTCTTTTTCTGTCGAGGCTACAACTACAGCCTCCTCTTCAATTTTCCCACTTTTGTTTTCTGATACTTCTGATTTATTTTCTGCAATTTTTTCTTCTTTTTTAATGATCGGTTTTTCTTCAACAGTTTCTGTAACGGCAACTGTTTTTACTTCAGGCGCTGCTTCAACAACCATTGCTGACGGGGCCATTTTTAAACTGGTCTTTTTTATTTCAACACTGCTAATCTGGTGATCCGTGGCGGCAACCTTAAGGCTCCCCTTTTTAGCACTTTCTATTGGAGTTGATGCTTGCATTTGAACAGGTGCTCTTTGAACGGCCACTGCTTTTTTCGGCAAAGGCTTTATTTCCTGTACGTCAATTGTTGCATTCGTTTTAGAAGCCTTAAGCTGTTGAGGTCTTCCTGCAACTGCTACAGCTGATTTTTTAAGTTTCACAGCTGTCTTCGTTTTCGCTGGCGAAGAACTCTTTTTATTTCCTACGCCAGGAACGTTTAAGAAATTAAATTCTGTTCGTCTGTTCATTTGATGAGATTCTTCTCTACACTCAACACCATTTACACACTGGTTGATCAACTTATCTTCACCATATCCTTTTGATTTGATTCTGCTGGCATCAATTCCTTTTGATTTCAAGTATTCAACGGCTGCCTTCGCTCTTCTTTTAGAAAGTGCAATATTATAGGCATCTGTTCCACGTGAATCAGTGTAAGAAGAAGCTTGAATAACTAAATTATCATTCTCTAACATGACTTCAGCGATCTTATCCATCTCTTTTGCTGCTTCTTCAGTAATCTGAGCATCATCGTAATCGTAATAAATTGGAGACATTCTTTCAGCAACTGGCTGTTTCTTCTCAATTTTACTCAAATTCATATTTGTATGAAGGGCAGAATGGTAATTCTCTTCAAGAATTTCAATTCGTTTTTTATCGTCTAAGTAATCTGGGTTAGATGCCACCAATTCATATTCTTTAGCACAAGAAACAGTAAACTGGTAGGTACCATCACTATAGGTTGATACTGATTCAATCAAACTTCCATCGATAGAATATAAATCTACAGTGGCTCCAGATAATGCCTCATAAGAAGATTTATCTCTCACTTTTCCGTCAACTGTAATAAAACACTTTCCAGGTCTTACATCTTCTTCTAAGGTAAATGAATACAAATCGTTAAATCCATCTCCCTGCAGACGGTTAGAAGTAAAATATCCCTGGTTATTGTCCTTATTCACTAGGTAAGCGAAGTCATCATTGATACTATTAATAGGTGAAGCTAATTTGTAAAGTTCCGAAGTAGCATCATCATACACCTCTACGGCAAACACATCTAGTTTTCCCATTCCCTCATGTCCGTCTGAAGAAAAATACAAGATGTTATCTTCTGTTATAAATGGTGTTGTTTCGTTACCATCCGTATTAACGAAAGAGCCTAAATTTCTGGGCTGGCTGTAGTCTCCTCCTTTTAATACATCAACAACGAAAATATCAGATTTCCCTTTAGAAGGTAGTCTGTCAGACACAAAATACAATTTGCTATCATCAGCGCTGAGCACAGGATAGCCAGTTGAAAATTTCTTTTTATTAAAAGGAACCTTCTTCGCATTTTTCCAACTTCCATCGGCTGCAACATCCGCTTTATAAATAATCAACCTTTGATTCTTGGCTAATTTTTGTTTCTTTAATTTCTTCTTGTATTTATTTCTGCTGAAATAAACAGTCTTTCCATCTTTCGTATAAGTGACACCTGTTTGATTAACTCTTTTGTTAATACTCGAGGTAACTCTTTTCACATTTTTGATTTCTCCATCAAAACTAATATCACCTTTATAAAGATCTTTTCTTGGATTATAATTTTTTCTTGCTGTAGTAACTTTGTGATCCGCAGATGTAAAAATCAATTTATTCTCATCCAATATAGCCACTCCATAATCAGAATTGGTTTTATTAACTTCAAGAAATTTGATTTGATACTTAGCAGTCGACTGAGCAGTAACCTGCAAAAAACTAGCTAGAAAAAAAACTAATATGAATCCCCTTTTCATAATGTGTACGTTATAATTGTTTGTAATTCAAATATTTAGTTGCAAATTCTAAACTGTTTCTATTTTATTTAAATTTCAAAACAGGCGCGTTTTCAAAATTAGCAACTTATCAACAGTGTGTTAATAACGTAGAAATGTGGAGAAAATTATATCTATGGATAAAATATCTTACTAAAAATAAGTACAAACAAAAAAGGCCCGCAATGATGCGGGCCCTTGTATTAAATGCAACTAAAACTTAATTCACCGGAGTTGTTTCTGGTGTTGCTTCAGGAGCTGTTAAGTTTTCTTCTGTTAATTCCGTAGCAGGAGCTTCAGGTTCATAATCACTGTTTAAAGCTTCAATGACTGCATCTGTAATATCTAAAGATTCCTCACCGTAAAGAACGGTCTTGGTCTGTACAGACGATCCAAGGATATACGTATACCCTTTTGACTGACCGTAATCAGCTAAAAAAGATTCAATCTCCTTGTTGATCTTTTCATACATAGCTTGTCCTTCAGCCTGAACCTGTTGCTGAGCCATTTGCTGTTGCTGCTGAAACTGCTGTTGCTGTTGCATTAATTCAGTCTCTTGCTTTTGACGAGCTGAAGCAGATAGGTTGTCTTTATTCTGCTGATACTCCTGAATCTTTTGTTGCAAAGGCAAGGCCATTTGATCCAATTGTTGAGATATCTGCTGTGATTTAACCTTCATTTCCTCTTCTGCCTGAACTGCTCCTTCATACTCTTTTAATATTTCTTCGAGGTCAACATAGGCTATCTTCACCTGAGTACAAGATGACATTAACATCATCAAAGAAAATACTATTGCTAATTTTTTCATTATAATTAATTTTGATTTAGTGTGGCAAAAGTAAAATAATGATTTGATTAACAAACAAAAACTTTGACTTATTCAAAGGCAGGTAAGCTAATAAGCTAAATTTATAAAGATTCGTAAACAATAAGAATGCTTTATAATTTTGACCTTCTAAAATAGGCTTTAAATTCATTATCGCCAATTAACCTATTGACCATTACCTAAATCATGTTAAAAGCCCTTAAAAACCCTTAAAATGATTATTTGCTCTTTTTTATGATGTAGATGAGTGAAGAATATTGACCTGAACGCTTCGCTTTGATATTTGAGCGTAGACCCGTTTTAAATGCCTTGATCAAATTAGATGTTCCCGTTTTATATTTTTCGGATAACATACTTACATAAAAAGAATCAAAAATTAAAGGAAGGGTTTCAGCAACATGAAATCCTTTTGCCCCAAAAATATGTTGTATCGACTCCTGGCTAAAATGCCATAAATGTCTGGGCACGTCATAAGCTGCCCAAAACTGTTTATAATGATCCGCATCATAGCTTTTATAATTGGGAACGGCAACAATCAAACATCCATCTTCGGTCAATAACTGATGCAAGCTATCCACATACTGGGTCAAGTTAGGGACATGCTCCAGCACATGGAACATGGTGATGACGTCGTATTTATTCTGTTTCTTTTCCAGTATAGCTTCCAGACTTTCTTCTAAACATTCCGTAGTTGCTATTTTTTCACTGGCCAGGGCTCTTGCCTTTTCACTCGGTTCAACGCCATCAATCTTCCATCCGTCATTCTCACAAGCGGCCAACAAATCTCCTGTACCACAACCAATATCTAACAAATGCCCCTTCGTAACTGCCAGCTTATTGATCATCTTTAGCTTCTTCTTGATTGAATAGCCTTTGATCATTTGATATACCTTATCCATCAAAGACCTGCTCGAATCTGTATGAGAAATATAGTCTTCGCTTTCATAATAAGATGAAAGGTTTTCCAACGAAGGTCTGGGAGATGTTACCAGCAATCCAGTGGTGTTGTCTTTTACCAAACTAAACGTTTCACGTGAAACAGTATAATCTTTACAGTCTAAAAAAGGACTTAAATCCTTTTTGCTCACCAAAGGATCTTGACTTTTGATCATTAAATCATTCATATTCAAAACGAGTAAGAAATTATCTATCGACCCATATAAACTAAAAGCACAGAAACATCACTTGGTGACACGCCCGAAATTCTGCTTGCCTGAGAGATGGTAGCCGGCTGGATTTTCGCCAACTTTTCTCTTGCTTCATATGAGATTGATTTTATTTTTTCGTAGTTAAAATTGTTCGGGATTTTAATATTCTCCAAGCGTTGTAGTTTATCCGCTGAGTTCTTTTCCTTCTCAATATATCCACTGTATTTTACGTGAATTTCTGTTTGTTCTATCACTTCATCATCAATGCCATGTTCTTGAATGAACTCCTTTACTTTTGGAAATCGCTTTACATCATTAAAATCAAGCTGCGGCCTGGACGCAATTTTAAACATCTTCATTGACTGACTAACGGCGGCAGAATCCTTTTCATTAAGAATAGGATTTACATCATCCGGCTTGATGCTGGTCTCTTTCAAAAACTTAATAAACAAATCCGTTTTTTCCTGTTTCTCAAGCACTCTGTTCAAACGTTCTTTTGAGGCCAATCCTATTGCATATGACCTAGGTGTCAATCTCAAATCAGCATTGTCCTGTCTTAACAATGTTCGGTATTCAGCTCTTGAAGTAAACATACGGTATGGCTCATCCGTCCCCTTGGTAATTAAATCATCTATCAAAACTCCTATATATGCCTCATCCCTCTTAAGAATAAAAGGAGCTTCATCCTTTATTTTCAAGGCAGCATTTATACCAGCCATCAACCCTTGGGCAGCTGCCTCTTCATAACCTGTTGTTCCATTTATCTGACCCGCAAAATACAGGTTCTTTATCAGCTTTGTTTCTAAAGTGTGCTGTAACTGAGTAGGCGGGAAATAGTCATACTCAATGGCATATCCAAACCTTAAAAATTTCACATTTTCAAAACCTGCCACTTTCTTTAAAGCTTTATATTGGACATCGTGTGGCAAAGAAGTTGAAAATCCATTTACATAAATCTCTGTAGTTTGCCAACCCTCGGGCTCCACAAAAAGCTGATGCCTGTCCTTGCTTGCAAACCGATCTATCTTATCTTCTATAGAAGGACAGTAGCGCGGACCTATTCCTTTAATACGACCTGTGTACATCGGTGAATTTTCAAAACCTTCTCTCAACAATTCATGTACCTCCGGAGAAGTATATGACATATAACAGGACCTTTGTTCCTTTAAATTCTCAGTATTCGTATATGAAAATTTAGATGTTATTCCATCTCCAGGCTGTTCAATCATCTTTGAAAAATCCAAAGACCTTGCATCCACTCTTGGAGGCGTACCCGTCTTCATTCTTCCTGATTCAAATCCCTTCGAAACTAAATCTTCTGTAATTCCAGTTGACGACCCTTCACCAGCCCTACCTCCTCCAAAGGTTTTCTCACCAATATGAATTCGTCCATTTAAAAAAGTTCCCGCAGTTACAATAACAGTCCTCCCAAAAATTTCTAAACCTAATTGAGTTTTTACACCTATAATTTTATCCTCATCAAATAACAAACCGTTTACCGAGTCCTGAAACATATCCAGATTTTCTGTCTGCTCTAACCTGTTTCTCCATTCTTCTGCAAACCTCATCCTGTCACTTTGAGCTCTTGGGCTCCACATTGCAGGACCCTTCGATTTGTTTAACATTTTAAATTGAATAGCGGTAAGATCAGTCACCACTCCGCTGTAACCACCAAGCGCATCTATTTCCCGTACAATCTGACCTTTTGCAATACCACCCATCGCCGGATTACAGCTCATTTGAGCAATGTTCTGAAGACTCATAGTAATCAATAGGGTATGACAACCTAAATTTGCCGCAGCTGCCGCTGCTTCAGATCCGGCATGACCACCTCCCACCACAATCACATCATATTTCGATTCAAACATATTCATATCTCATTGTTTCACGTGAAACATTCTTCTTATTAAAAAGTGCGCAAAGATAGGTAATAATCTTCTTTCTCCCTCATCAGCTTTTTTTCATCCTCCATTTTATCCTTGTAGCCACAATAATGGAGCACACCATGTATCATCACACGGTGTAATTCATCCCTAAAATCTTGTTGCAACTCCTTTGCGTTTTCTCGAACTCTTTCATACGAGATATAAATATCTCCAAAGACAATATTACCAAGGGTATAATCAAAACTAATTATATCTGTTAAAGTGCTGTGATTCAGTGAGTTAATGTTTAAATCCAGCAAATAAGAATCATCACAAAAAATATAGTTCAGTTCTCCTAATTCCCTCTTCTCCTGATCAAGTGTAAAGCCAACCCATTCCGAAATATTTTTTTGTTCCTCAAGAACGAAATCCCCGATGCTCGTATATTCAATCATAGTCTATCAACTTTCTTGTTCAAAATACTCTTTAACTCTTTTTTTATATTCTGGTGATAATTCAAGTCGTTTCCTTTTTAGAAATTCGCTTTCATTCCTCAAATCATTTTGAATTTTCAACTCCTCAATTTGCCGCTGCTCAAAATCATTCACATTGGTTTCCGATTCCCTCTTTTTATCTTTATTTCTCTCCATATTGGCATTTTCCAACTCTAACAACTCATGCTCCAATTCCTGCATCCGTTCCAAGGTCTCTTTAGTGATTCCTTTCTCCAATAAAATCTTTTCCAATTCTTCCATTTGCTGCAGCGCTGCCTTGCCTTTTTGCCCTCCTGCTCCTTCTTTATCCATAAGTTTCTGTAATTCATCCTTGAGCATCTTTTGTTCCTGATACATCTGAAACTGTTCGCTACTCATTGCTTCTTTCCCTTTCTTACCTTGCCCCTTTTGACTGTCCATACCGTCTTTCATTTTCTTCATCATTCCCTGCTGTTCTTTTATAACGTCCGGCAGGCTCATTTCACCTTCTTTCCCTTTGCCCTTTCCTGAGCCTGGTTTCTGATTCTGCATGCTCTGAAGCATATCACTAAGCAAATCTGCCAAATCATTTGCAGCAGTCATCGTATACTGCTGATTACTCATCCCTTGCTGAATTCTATTTTCAGCTATATTCTCTAATGACTTATCCAAATTATAATGGGCAGCACTTAAATCTTCTTGTATTTTAGAACTCAATTTCACCATTCTCAACGACAGCGTATAAAGACTGTCATCAATATGTTCAAAATTCTCTTTCAACTTAATCTGCTCTTTTAGTTTATCAGGAAAGTCGGCATTTCTGGAACTAACAGATTCAAAAGACAGCATCAAATCTTCCTGATCCAAAGAAAAACGCAACAGGTTTTTCAAAATTTGCTGCAAATCTTTAATATTCTCTTCCATACCCTGCATTTCCATCTCCATCAAACCTGATTCCATTTTCTTGCTCAACTCTTCCATCCTTTTAGATGCAGCACGTTGCTTCTCTTTCGCCTTCTCCTGTGCGTTTTTACTTTGCTGCTCATCCTTATTCTCACTGTCCTCCAAACTTTTCTCAGCGTCCTTCATGTCCATGTCGATCAATTTCTCGTCAGGTTTACTTTCGAATATGTCCATAGGCTGTTTCAATGCATCATTTTGTTCTCTTAACTCATTAAAATCCTTTTTTATAGAATCAAACTTTCTATTCAATTTATCTTGCTCTTCAGATGAATTGTTCTCTTCTGTACTCAAATCCAATTGTTCCTCTGACAATTCCTTCAGCTTCTCCATGATCTGAGCAGATTTTTTCTCCACATAAAACTGTTTGGTCAATTCCAAAATCCGTTCTAAAGATCTTTTTTCCTGCTTGCTTTGTTCTTTTAGTTTATCTATTTTTTCCAATAGATCTTCCTTTTGAAGTTTTTCTGCCAAGGCTTCCAGTTCTTTGATCAATTCTTCTTTTTCCTTGTATTCACTTAACTCATCCCAACGCTCCTTCAATGCTTCCTTTTTTTCTTTTAAAGCCGGATCATCTTCTTCATCCATTTCATCCAAATTCTCCTTCATATTTTCCGAATTTTGATCCATCATTTCCTGATACTGCTTTTGCCTTTTAATAAAATCCTCCAGTTGTTTTTTATCATTCCAATCAGCATTCTCCTTATTTTTCAGTTTTTTTGAAAACGCATCCATTTCCTTCTCCAGATCCTCACTCGATTCTTTGACTTTTTCAATATCCTCTATGCCTTCTTTTTGTTCTTTTAAAATTTCAAACGCTTCCTCTTGCTCTGTTTTGTTCCGATAACTGAAGGTTCGTGAAACCGTTCTTTTCGGTCCCCTTATCGCATCATTATCAAATACCTCAAAGTATACTTCATAATTATGTCCCTCTTCTAAAAGAATACCCTCAGGGAATACATAAAAAAACTCTTCAAAATCACTTCGGTCAACAGAAATTTTACCAATACTTTGTTTGCCATTGAATTTATCTTTTGCAACAACCTGAAGCCGGGAAATACCATAGTCATCTGTTAATTGCCCTAAAAACTGAACCGGGCCCCTCTTAATCGAATCCATATCAGACTGCACTGCAATTTTTGGATATTCATCCTTAACAACTTCTATCTGGTATCTTAAAACTTCATAATCTTTAATCTCAGCATTCGATGATTTAATTTCATACGATAAGTTATTTCTAATACTCTTAGTCAATAAAAACTGGCTGTCTTTACCCTTCATTCTGGTGCTTTTATTTCCTTCAATCTTGGTTTTTTCATTCACCGAAATAAAATCTACAAACTCAGTGTTTTCAGCATCAACAATCCAGGTTACGTCAGTACCCACTGGAATAACCGCATTTCCGGTATTTCCTATAGTATCTATTTCTTTTTTCAAATAAGCCGGATATTCAAGTTTCATTCTGAAATTGGTGATCTTAGGTGCTTCAACTACTTTTAAGGTATATTCTTTTGACCTGATAGAATTCCCCTCAATCACAAAGCTGATATCATTCTGAGGTAATTTAAAATCAAAACTATAAACACCGTCCTGGCCTTGATTTATATAATGGTTTTGACCCTCATAAATGATCTTTATATTCTCCGGAACAACGTCACCTTCTGTCGTAAATTTTAAGGTAAAACCTTGCTCCTGAATCGTTTCCAGCTTTTCATTTAATATCTTGAAATAAAAGGGCGCAGGTGCGGCAAAAGCTGTTTGATGATGCACTACCCGGTTCAAACTTGCACTAAAGGTGGAATTATTGCCGGTAATCCAAATTAAAAACCAAATAAACAGCGGAAACAACATATATTTTAAATACACATAATTCCGTTTGAAAACAATGGCCTTACGAAACCGAATTGGCTGCAGGTCTTTTGACTTTTGCTCTATACTGGCCTCAAGAAGCTCATTTTTTTCTTTACTTGATTTTAGCTGAATAATATTGAGAAGTTTATCATCGACCTCTTGAAAGTGAGTTCCAATAATTCTCGATGCCTCAATGTCTGTAATTCCCTTTCTAATTCCAATGAGCTTAAAAAGAGGAATAAGAATAAACCTTAATAATAATAAAAACTCTATGGCAATAAAAAGCCAGAAAAGTATGGTCCTTGCTAAAGGTTCTAACCACAAAAAATACTCTACAAACAAGGTTATAAAAAAATACAAAAGACCAAAAAACACAAAGAAAATGGCACCTTTTATAATCTCATTGGTATAGTACTTCCTGACGAAGTTTTTTAATTTCTCGTGTATGTGTTGATAATGCTCCAAAATTAATTTCTAAAATTACAATTAATCTTTAACTTGTATTTTAGTTAAGTGTTAAAATAAAAAATGAATACTCAAACTGAATTCATTGAAAATCCCGCTCTAAAAATAGCTGTCTTTATTATTGAATAATGGCTGTTATTATATCTCATCAGCAGACAATAGCGACAAAAGAATTGACCAGATTCAGAAATTTGGTCCATGAAAATATTGATGAAAACTTTCCTAATGCTGAAATTGAAATCGTATTTGGAAATTAATTCTCTTCCTTTTCAATATTTAAGTTAATACCAATTGTGAAACTAAAATTGTGGTATTGTGTTGAAGTAGTATTCTCGACATCCCCCCTCAAATAATTAGCCTGAGTGGCCGAAGTCATACTTGCAAATTGAAGATCATTTTCAGAACTTCCGTTGGCATAGTCCAACCCTAACGTAAGGTCCAATCTTTTATTTGACATTTTGATCCCGGTCGTGACATGATAGAGGTCCCAATAGGTAAAGTTCGGCACAAAATCCTCATACCGACTCAATGCCTCATCATCAAAGAAATTCATATCGGTCCTGAAACTTCCTAGTACACTAATCCATTCCTTGATCTCATATCTCGCAGATAATCCAAAATTTGTAACGCTTTTATTCGCCATTAAAGGAAACGCATACTTTTCATCCGGAACTGAAGGAAAGTCAGGAGATTCACCTCTATCATTTGATTTAATCATTTCATATGGATCAATTTTGGCAAACCATTCCATAGAAAAATCCATAATGAGACGACCAAAATCATAGGCTGCACCCAGGCTAGCCGAGAAGGGAGTTTTATAAACACCGCTATATTTATTATGAGAATCGGCCGTCCTGATTATGGTATTTTCATCAGGAAAATATCCTGTCTGTGTTTTACTGGCATAGTTGTTTAAAAGTCCTAAACTCAAAGATGGGGTCGTCAATACAACTCCAATCTTTAATTTATCCAAATCTATATCTATGGCAGGCTTAAAAATAAACCCCATGACACGCGCATTAAATTTTTGTTCTTCATCATTAGACGTTAAGGATGAAAATTGACCTGATTCATTGTCTAACTCATCCTTGGGGAAAGCGCTGGCCGCATAGCTGCTCAAATAATCCTGCGATCGAATAAAAAAATAAGTTCCGAGACCCAAACCAATTCTCTCTGTAATTTTATAAGCAACTGAACCAATCACCCAACTTTCTCTTACCCGATTATTATAACTTAATTGACCCTGAAAAATGTCTTCTCGTGTTTCCGGGCTTAAATAATTTCCCAACTGTTCATGTTCAAGATTAAAACTCAAATTAGAATTATATCTGGTCATGGCTCCTACCACATACGTCAATCTAGGGTTCTTTTTTGATCGCTTCAAATAGGCCACCATCGATGGTGATATATCTGCTGTAAAATAATCAAGGTTCACCATATCACCTCCGGCATTCTTAATATTTAAAACATCCACAGAAATAACATCTGCCTGTCCTTCAAAATATTCGCCATCAATAAAAGCCAAGGCTCCAGGGTTATAATATGCTGCAGCAACATTTCGAATTCCCCCGACATCAATCCCTCCTTTTAATGAAGAAATAGCTCCAAAATTATGAAACCAATAATGGTTTTCCTGTCCTGTAATTTGAACAGAAACCAGGATTAAAACTATAACAAAACACCTCTTAATTTCGATCATAATATATATCCGCTAACGCGCCCAGTTACTACCAATTGTTATATTCCAGGCCCATATTTCAGGACCTCTGGCAATATCTACTCCGGCATGTAAGCCATATTGTTTAGCCAGAAAATACCGAAAGCCTGTTCCACCTGCCACCTTCACATCTTCAAACATATCCCCATAATCTTTTAAGGCCTCTCCTGCACCAACAAAACCTACCATACTCCAACGCTTTAAAAAATTCCAACGCCATTCTGTTTCAACTGTATATACATTATTGTTCTGATAACGCAATGCAGGAATACCTCTCAATGAAATAAATGGAAGTTCATAAAAAGGAACGTCCCCCCATTTAGAGGCTACTTGAAACCGATAACCCGAGAAAACCTTTTCACTAACAGGTGAATAAAAATACGTTCTTGAATCTAAATTTCCATAATTATTGTCTCCGCCAAGAGCCTCATTATAAGCTCCGACCTCGAGTACTGTTTTAATCCCTTTATTGGGAGTCAACGAATTATCGCGAGCATCATACATAATCACTGCATTCATTCCTGCTGTATTGGTATCAAATTCAAGTTCTTCTAATTCTGGAATATCAATACCTGTTTTAAAGCCAATTTGATTGTTAAAAAACAAATAATTTAATCCCATAAATAAAGGTATGTCTTTGTTGATCCTGTACAAGAACTCCTGCATAATTAAGAAGCCTTTCATATTAAAATTATATTCTTCATTTAGGTTTTCATAGCCACCTCCATAAAATGTTAGATTTGCCGAGACATATGCTAAAACACCCAAATATCTTATTCTATCATTCAAATAAGAACCTTGGTGACCTCCTCCTAAAAACCATGTACCGTTACTTGTATATGCTCCGGCTGCAAAACTTACTGTCGGTGATAACCCTTTTGGCCCTTCATTTTCAAATGTCTCTCCTTTATGAAAATAAGCCAATGCCAACCCTCCTCCAAAACCAACGGCAGGCTCTGTAATAATAATTGGAACAGGTAAAAAACCTGTATTGGAATTCAAGAATTCGCTCATATCGACGGCACCGTCATCTTTGCTGATGAACATATCCTTAAAGCTTTGAGAATAAGACAATTGCACCACTATAAAAAACAACAGGCTGGCAAATAGAAAACGTCTTCGTGAAAAGTCTTGAATCATTCGAAAAAAATTGGTCTGTCAATGATTTATTGTAAAAATAATCAATCTTTGATACATAAGACTAAAAGAAAATGGTTAATCCAGCACTAACAGTGTGGTTTTCATCTTCAAATTTACCACTGTAAAATCCTGTTATTTGCATTTTTGGATTCAAGGTATAATTAGCAAATACTTCTTGTTCAAAACGATCATTGCGTTCATCATTAAAGTTATTCAATTTAAAAATTGGTGTTAATTGCACAAAGAATTTTTCTGAAAACACAATAGGCGTAATTACCTGAAATGACAAGCCATGAGTAGCCATGTCTGCTTCAGGCAAGGGGTTATCGTAAACAGGCTTACTGGCATATTGATACGACAATATAGGAAAAAACTGTATCCATTCAGCTACCATTAAACCTACCGTTATACCTGGGGAAACGATCCATCTACCAGAACCCAAGCCATCGTCAAAACTTCCTGTTGGAGCAAAAATATCGATTGAGGGTCCAAAGGCACCAAAAACTTTATCGTAATTTTTATAGGGCAACCAAAAGTACCTTGCTCTGAAGTCACTTATGCCAAATTTATCAGTTCTATCATTGTACAACAAAGGTACTTCAGCCAACACCAAATGAGCTTCGGATAAGGCAAGCGTCACTTTTCCCCTATATCCAAAAACATTCTGGTTTTTCTGATTTGAATATTCCAATGTATTGTCAATAAAAGAATAAAAGTTGGTAGGCTTTGATGCGTCTATGCCTTCTTCTGTTTCTTGGTTCAAAGTTGAATCTTCTTCTTGCGCTGCGGCAGTAAAAGTAAGTATCAAAGTGCAGACAAATATCAGTTTTTTTAAAGTTTTCATTTTAGTTCTATTAAGTCGTTCAATTATAACAGTGTAAAAGAGGGTCAAAAACCCTAAAAAAATTTATTGAAATTCAAAAAAAGGAAATATCCATACGATGTTTTCTTTTAAAAATAGAATGAAGCAGGTTAGTGA
>NZ_JBPCUJ010000021.1:0-3187 GCF_051011215.1 Lutimonas sp. | reverse complement strand
CTGACTCCTGTCGAGATCATCCAGGTTTTATCGATGGTTTCGGCATCGGCTACCTTATTGCTCCACAAGTCAAAAGCAGCATCCAGCAATGGGACCAGTAAAGAATTGAGAACATATCCATTTTGCTCCTTATGGATTGGA
The DNA here is from genome assembly GCF_051011215.1 of Lutimonas sp. Taxonomy (NCBI): domain Bacteria; kingdom Pseudomonadati; phylum Bacteroidota; class Flavobacteriia; order Flavobacteriales; family Flavobacteriaceae; genus Lutimonas; species Lutimonas sp. Next base: position 3,046 of record NZ_JBPCUJ010000021.1, on the reverse strand, counting down.
ATTGGAACCATTCCAATATTTCTGGCAAACTTGATCACCTGTTCAAAGGCCATTGAATCCGTTCCCTCATGTCCCATCACTTCACCTACATTGGCATCCCAAATTCCATTAGCAAAATGCAGAGCCAGGAATTTTTCGGGCCTTCCGGTAAATTCGGCATAGTCACTGGGAAGCGTAGTTGAAGAGTTGGTTGTAAAGATCATTTTGGCAGGGGCCACTTTTGACAGTTCCGAGTAAAATGATGATTTGATTTTTGGATCTTCCGGAACTGATTCACTCAATAAATCAGCATCTTTAGCGGCTTCGGTGATATCTGTGGTATAGGTCAATCTCGAAAAAGTGGCCTCGACTTCTTCTTCTGAGGCTCCTCTTGTATTGAGAAATAGGTCGGCAAATTGCTTGTGAAATGCCTGACTTCTTTCCAATCCTTTTTCGAAGGCATCGTAAACAACTACTTCAAATCCCTTAAAGGCTGTTTGCCATGCAACTTGAGAACCTAAGGTTCCTCCACCTGCGATCATAACTTTTTGAATTTCCCTATTTTCTGTTTTTTTAAGATTCATATCTTTGATTTTTTGTAATTCAAGGAATGGTGTTTTTTAATGATGCTCTGAATTACTATTTAACGTATTATTTAATTATATTTATTCGTTTAATTACTGGTGCAAATCTAAGCGCAAAGCCGGTGTTAGATAAGTTATTTACCGTATGTTACGGTACACAAAGTTTTATAAAAGATTGATATTAAGTGCATTATGTTAAACGAAGATACCTCAGAATTGTACCTTCAACAATTACAACGGGTTTGTGAGAGTAGAGAATTTCGTTCGAAACCCAGAATGAAAAAGTTTCTGACTTACCTCACCCATGAATTCGTAGAAGGCAGGGGAGACAATATAAAGGGGTATTCGATCGGTGTAGATGTTTTCAATCAACCCGAAGATTTTGATCCCGATTTGAATGCTCTTGTACGGATCAATGCAGGCAGATTAAGACGATTGTTACGATTCTATTATTTAGAAGAAGGAATTGAGGACCCGATTAAAATCGAGATTCCTAAAGGCAAATATGTACCAAGCTTTATTGACAATTCGAAAAGTCTGGTAACCAATAAAAATGGTGGATTTAAGGCAGGAAAAAAGGCGAAGGTATTAAAACCCAGTATCGCGGTTTTACCCTTTAGGAATTTGTCTAAAAAGGAGGAACTTGAATTTCTGTGTTTTGGCCTTGCACAAGAGCTTGCATCTGCAACTACGACTTATGATGATCTGCGGGTAATCGGCTCCTCACAAAGACCAGTACATGGAGTTTTGGATCAATCTGCTTTGGAGCATTTTAGAAACAAGGGGATCAATTATGTGATCGACGGGGATATCGCTGCTTTTGGGAATAAAGTTAATATTGGGGTTAGGCTGATAGATGTGAATGAAAATCTTAGGATGTGGGGAGAGAATTTTAAAGCTGATCTTGAAGCAGATGATCTGTTCGATCTTCAGAGTGATATTTCTAAGCAAGTGGCTGGTAAAGTGGGTACTGAATATGGATTGATTAATAAGAAAAGGTCCTTGTTTCACATTGCTGAAAAAACAGATCAACCCAGTGAATATATGGTGCTTCTGAAGTATTACTATCACGAAACAAAATTAACAGAAAAATCAGGTCAGGACCTTTTTGATTCTGTAGAAAAGGCACTTGTTGAAAATCCGAATTCGGCCCTAATGCTGGCTATAAAAGCTGACGTATTTGGTGATATATACATTTCTGATTTTCCAGGAGCAGAGGAGGCATATAAGATCTTTGGTGAATGTGCCGAACAGGCATATGCCATCAATCCTCATAATCCTATTGTAAGGGTCGTTCTCGCATATAAATGCTTTATGTATGACGAAGAAGAACGCTTCTATTCCCTTTGTGATGAAACGGTTCCTTGGATTCCCAATACACCAATACGGTTAGGTGCATTCGCCATGTTTTTGAGTTTATTTGGTGAATGGGTTAAAGGGAAAGAGCTAATGGACAGAGTCATACAGAACAACATGGACATTCCCATGTGGCTCTATGGGATCACCTGTTTATATTACTATAGGGACGAAGAGTATGAAATGGCACTAAAAGAAGCGAATAAATATCAAATGCCAGAATTTCATTGGGGCGCTATGTTACGTGCCGCTATCCATGGACAACTTGGAAATCAGAAAGCTGCGGCCAGTAATATTGAGGAGTTATTGAAAATCCGTTCTGATTTTAAAGAAAGGGGCAGGTATTTGATTACCAGATTTATTAAGGAAGATTCATTGGCGTCACATGTAATCGAAGGGCTGGCGAAAGCTGGCTTAGAGGTGAAGGATTAGTTACCTCCGATAAAGAAGGTAAAACAACAGATAATCAGTATATTCAAATATAAAGGTACAATATTATCGATAGATTGAACTTGTGATCATTCATAGTGTAATAAAAGCCGGTCATTTCTGGAAGGGTTAAACGAAAATAGGATGCTCAGTAATTTGGGACTAGCTTCGCTGGTCTCTGTGACTCTGGTCCTGGTAGTAGGATCTCCAATCTTCAATCTCCAATTGATATATGGCGTTAACTTGGATATTTAAAATTCCTTGTTCGAAACCTGCCACGCCGTCAGGCGGGTTCGTTATTCATTGAAGATTATCGGGATTGGCTTCGCCTGGCCCTAGTGACTCCCATTCTGCAAATAGAATCTGCAAATTGCTTGGCAGCAATTTTACATCTTCTCACAAAAAAAGACGCTCGAGTGAGTAGTCGGGATTGGCTTCGCCGGGCCCTAGTTACTCCCGTTCTGCAAATAGAATCTGCAAATTGCTTGACAGCAATTTTACATCTTCTCATAAAAAAATCCGCTCAAGCAAACTTGGCGGATTTTTTTATTTCGAATCTGTATTTATGCAGATTCTATTTGATAGTGGAGATGGAGGTTATTATTTATTAACATCAATGTTAAATACTAAACACCAATGTTGAAAAGTAACCTACTGACATACAGGCATTTTAGGTATTTTTGTAATAAGATAATTAG
>NZ_JBPCUJ010000020.1:0-111431 GCF_051011215.1 Lutimonas sp. | reverse complement strand
TAAAAGAGAGGTTTAAGAATAATCATACCATTCTGCGGGGAGGACCCATAAAAGGATGGAGAGATCCTGCTTTAGACATCTTATATTGGTGTTTAAAACTTCATCAGAATGAGGCAATCATTGCGCCTGGTTCAGGACTCGATCACTTGCAGTTCATTGACGTCAAGGATATAGGTAGGTTTGCGATTATGGCGGCAGAACATAATATGACAGGAGTTTATAATTGTACAGGCCCTAAAGAAAATGACTTGATTTGGAAAGACTTTTTGGAAGGAGCTAAAAAACAATTCAATTCTCAATCTGAACTAATCTGGGCCAGCGAAGAATTTTTAGCTGCCAATCATGTTGCAGCATTTAGTGATCTGCCCTTATGGACACCTTTGTCTGAAGACGCATTTATGCAAATTAGTAATGAGAAGCTGGTGACAACAGGCTTTAAATTTACACCTATTGAATCTACGTTGAACGATTGCATGGATTGGTATCGATCTGATATCAATAAAGAAATAGCCTATGGAACCGAGGCTGTTGGTATGGGTTTGAACAGAGCCAAAGAATTGGAGTTGATTGATAAGTTGAAATAATACTCGCTGAAATTGAATCTAATAAACCTCGTATTTTTCTCAAAAACCAAAAAGTATACAAGATTCGAAAATCTGTGCAAGGCAGAATGATAGCCTGCATCTTACCTTTGTCCTATGATTTTAAATAAGAGAAAATAAGCGATCATGAAGACAAATCAATTCGGAAAAAAAGGATGGACACCTGAGTTAATGAAATCTCAGAAAGGAAAAACGTATGTGATTACCGGGACCACTAGCGGGACAGGATTTGAAGCAGCAAAGATATTTTTGTCTAAGGGAGCAAAAGTTGTGATGTTAAATAGGAATCCTAAAAAATCTACAGACGTCATCGCGACTTTAAAACAAGAACTTGGAAACGATATAGATGCGATGGCTATAAAAATGGATCTGGCAGAACAAGCCTCTGTAAAGAAAGCTGCCGAAGAGGTTGTTAAAACAGTTGCTAAAATAGATGCCTTGATCTGCAATGCAGCCATTGCCCAGGTGCCTAAACAAACCTTAACAGTAAACGGCTGGGAAAGTCAAATGGGAACGAATTACTTCGGAAATTTTAAGCTTCAAGCCTTGCTCTTCCCGCTTATTGAGAAATCAAAAGGACGAATTGTAACCGTTGGCAGTATGGGCTATGATATGGGGATAAAAACCATCAATTTTGATGATATGAATTGGGATAAGGGTTATAATGCCAACACGGCCTATAGCCAGAGTAAATTAGCTCAAATTATGAGCATTTATGAATTACAGCATAGATTGGAACAAGCGGGTAATACAGCTGTCAAAGCCTATGCCTGTCATCCGGGAGCTTCAAGAACGAACTTGATCAATACCAGTGGTGGTTTTATGGTGAAAATCATCTATAAGCTCATGATGCTTTCACCATTAGTACAATCGGCTGAAAAAGGAGCATATCCACAATTAATGTGTGCGACAGAATCAAATTTAGACCAAAGTGGTTTTTATGGCCCAACAGGAAGAAGCAATTGGGTTGGCCCGGTTGGCGCACATAAAATAGAGCCTCATGCCAAAGACAAGGCAGTGTCAGAAAGATTATGGGATCTTTCGGAAAAAGAAACCGGAATTACGTGGAATTTGTAAATTAGCTCATATGCAACATTTTAAAACCTTATCAGCCTATATAGATTATTTGGAGCTTCCGGGTCCGGAGCATCCTATGCTCAGCGTATTTTCTGCCACCGGTGATGGTTTCTTACCCTGTCCCAAAGAGAGTTCACCTCCGATTACCAACGATTGCTATTCTATTAGCTTAAAGAAGGTAGTGAAAGGTGATTTAAACTATGGTCGTACCCAGTATGATTTTACCAATGGCGCCTTGATATTTATTGCGCCAAGGCAAGTCTTGCAATGGGATAGCAGCGTGGTGTTTGAACAAAAAGGCTTTTCGATTAACTTTCATGAAGATTTTATCAAAGGGACCGAACTGGCCCACGAGATCAAGAAGTATGGCTTCTTTTCTTATTCAGTTAATGAAGCGCTCCACCTTTCGCCTAAAGAGGAAAGGCAGATTGAATCTATCGTGCAAGGTATTGACATAGAATACCAAAACAATCAAGATGAATTTAGTAAAGACATCATTATTTCGCAACTAAGTACCCTTTTTAAATATGCCAATCGATTTTACGAAAGGCAATTTTTAAACCGAAAGGAATTGTCGATTGATCTGTTGGAGCAGTTTAACCAAAAGTTAAGGGCAAATTTTGATTCTGGGCAATTAGCCGAAAAAGGGATTCCAAGCATTGAACAGCTTGCAGATCAGTTGTCGGTTTCTCAGCGCTACTTAAGTGATACCCTGAAAAAAGAAACAGGAAAAACTTCTACCGAGCATTTACAATTGTACCTGATCGATGAAGCGAAGAATATTTTACTGAATCCGAATAAATCGATCGCTGAAGTTGCCTATGAATTGGGCTTTGAATACCCGCCTTATTTTTCCAGGTTATTTAAAAAGAAAGAAGGTATCAGCCCAACAGCATATAGAGAAAAATATAAAATGAACTAAACCATGGAAGTATTAAAATTAGCCACAGAATGGGCGAAAGCTGAAGTTTTTTCTACAAGGTTCTTCATCTTATTTGCCATCTTGTTTTTGATAGCAAGTATAGGATTTTGGCAGCTGGGAAAAACCGAAATGGCCAGGGCCTACATCATTCCTTCCCTGGTAGCTGGGGTTTTATTGTTGACCATAGGGCTTGGATTGTTTTATACGAATAAGTCAAGAATAAATCAATTTGAAACTGCCTATCATAAAGATGCCTCTGCATTTGTGGCATCAGAATTTAACCGTATTGAAGGAACTTTAAACGAATATCGAACCATTGTTTTTACAGCCATTCCACTTATTATTACTGCTTGTGCTTTGGTCATTATATTCGTTAAATCACCTGTTTGGCGCGCAAGTATGATTACTACCATTGCGATGATGATTGTTATTTTATTGGTAGACGGCACTGCACATGCACGAATTGAAACCTATAAAAAGCAATTAGAACAGGTAGATAAGGGTCAGATAAAATGAGTAAATTCATAGCATCGAACTTTCAGGTTTATTAAAACAATACTGTCAGATGGTATATAGAAACTATTTTGCTAAAAAGGCAATTATCCTAAAACAGGTTCAGAAGAATGAGCTCCCGGAAAAAAATGCTGCAGAAGTTAGGGCATACAAGGAGCTAGACCAACAAGGGATGCTCACTTTGGTGATGGAGATGAAATTTAACTAACTTTAAATTCTGGCTTTCGGTAGGTGCGAAGCGTGTGAAATACCTGGACTAAACTTAATTAAAAAAGATGAAAAAAACTGACGAGCAATTGGGAATGAGTAAGGCAATTGCTCGAAGGGATTTTATACAGGCAACAGGCCTGGCTTCATTGGCTTTTATGCTCCCGTCAGGATGTGTTTCTAAAGATAAAGATTCTGTGCCTCCTCTACAGGAGTATCCACCTATAAAGACCGGAATGCGCGGTTCGCATGACGGCTCTTTTGAAACTGCACATGCCTTGGCTCGAGAAGGGAAACAATTTGACAATCCGGTTGATTTAAATGAATATTATGATCTTGTTGTGGTGGGAGCAGGTATCCGTGGCCTAACAGCTGCCTATGAGTATCGCAAAAAATTTGGTTCGGCCTCAAAGATTCTCATTCTGGATAATCATGATGATTTTGGCGGTCATGCCAAACGAAATGAGTTCAATCAATCTTCTCATACGCGCTTATCATGGGGAGGCACTATGAATTTGGAGTATACAGGTTTTAGTACTTCAGTGCTGGACTTGATTGCTGACTTAGGAATTGATGTAAATAGCTTGCACAAAAAGCTTGATTTTCATTACGGAAATGACAAACCAGCTATTTGGTTTGATGAAGAGACCTTTGGTAAAAATATACTGATTCCAGGGTTTTCGGTTTTTAGCAGAAATGAAGATGCACTCGATAAAATAGATCAGTTCCCTTTGAGTGATGCGGGAATTAAAGCCTTGAAGGATTTTTATGCGAATGACAGCAATGTACTTGAAGGACTGACGGAGGCAGAGATTGATGAAGTACTCTATAAAACGAGCTATACTGATTTTTTAGATACATATTGTAAACTGCCCCAAGAAGTAATCGAATTATTTATTAAATCTACAGACGGTTATTGGGGGGTTCAGACGCATAGTTTGTCGGTTGCCGAAACTTTAAGTGCATGGCTTCCGGGAGCTCATAGGCTGGGTGATTCGGCTGAAAAAGTTATTGGCAATGAAGAATCGGAAGATGTTGCCATGTTTCCGGACGGAAATGCAACCATTGCACGCCTTTTAGTGTGCTCGTTAATACCAGAGGTCTGCCCTGAAGCTACTGCGAAAACCATTGCCATGGACAAGCTTGATTATTCGAAGCTTGATGCATCTGGTAAGGCCATCAATATTCGTTTGTCATCCACGGTGGTTCGGGTGAAAAATAAAGATGACAAGGTCGAGGTAAGTTATGTTCAGGAAGGAAAAACATGGCGCATAAAATCTAAACACAGCGTTTTAGCTTGTTATCATTCCATTATTCCTCATATCTGCCCTGAGCTTCCTTCTCATCAGAAAAAAGCGCAGCAGTACCAGGTAAAACATCCGATGCTTCTTACAAATGTACTGATCAAAAATAGCAAAGCACTTGACCAACTCGGGATTTCCGGAGCCTATTGTCCGGGACGTATGCATGCCAAGATGTTTATGACAAAAGGTGTGGAAACTGCTGGTTATGCACCTGATTTCGAAAAGGATGAAGCGGTGGCTTTGATGTTTTGGGGTATGATGGAACCTCCTGAACGTGATGTTCATATTCACGATCAGCTTCGGAAAGCAAGAATGTCACTTTTTGAAAAGAAGTTTGAAGACTTTGAAAGAGAAGTGCGAGAGGTGCTGGACGGTTTGCTGGGACCTGCAGGATTTGATGTGAACAGCGATATTTTGGCCATTACTGTAAACAGATGGTCCCACGGCTATTCCTATGGATACCTCGATCTTTGGGATGAAGAATATAAAGCTGGTGAAGCTCCTCATGAGATCGCCCGTCAACCGATAGGAAATATAAGTATTGCGAACTGCGATGCGGCTGCTTCAGCGTATACGCAATCCGCCATCGAAGAGGCTTTTCGAGCTGTCGATGAACTGGGATAAACACCTTATTTCCCTGGGTCGAAAAACAATAGTTCAATAGCTTCATTCAACATGTTTGAAGAAGAAATCGGAATGCATATTCTTTAACAGTCAAAAATCGGTTGTCTTATCATTAAACTATTTCAATTAGATGAATTAAAATTGTAACAAATAACTGATTCGACAGACTTATCCCTCATCAATCAAAGAATTATAAAATGAGTATATCATTTAGAGGAATCATATGTGCTTTCTTAATTTTTACAACTGCAGGCTCTTTTGCTCAAAATGCAGGAAAAGAGTTCAGCAGTGATTCTGTATTAATTGAAAAAATTGACCAGTATCTGTATGCGAGTGAGGTCAATGGTTTTTCGGGAGCTGTTTTGGTTTCTAAAAAAGGCGAAATACTGTTATCTAAAGGTTACGGGTGGGCTGATCGAAAAAACAAAATACCTGCTCATCCATCTACCGTGTTTAATATTGGTTCTGTAACCAAACAATTCACTGCGTCGGCGATTTTAAAATTGGTGGAACAAGGAAAAATTAAAACATCGGATAAAATAAGCACGTATTTTGATCAGACTCCCATAGATAAAAAGGACATTACTATTCATCAATTATTAACGCATACATCTGGAATTTCCAAAAGAACGGGTGGTTTTAGATATGATGAAGCAAGTAAGGAAAAGTTTTTAACTGAGTTTTTTGAATCAGAATTACAGTCAAAACCCGGAACAATGCATCAATACGCCAATGCAAACTACATCATGCTCACTGCGCTGTTGGAATCGGTTTCAGGTCAAAGCTATGGTACTTTTCTACAGGACTATTTTTTTGAACCTTCCCAAATGAAAAGTACAGGATATAAGAGTATCAGTTTTAGTACGGAAAGACTGGCACATGGATACTACTATCATGTAAATGATGAGAAATGGGCGGACTGGGGAACCACCCAGCAGCATTTGCCATACAACGAAAATCATTGGTATAGCATTGGGAAGGGAGATATTCATTCAAGCGTGGAAGATTTATATAAATGGCATGTTGCTTTACAAAATAATGTGGTGCTAACACCCCATTCCAGAATGATTCAGGAAACTTCACATGTAGCCGAAAATGATAATTCAACATCATATTATGGCTATGGCTGGGCCATATCTACAAGCAACAGGGGAACTAAAGTAGTTGCTCATAATGGTAGTAACGGATTGTATTTTGCGGATTTCGTGAGATATATGGATGAGGATGTAGTGGTTATTTATATTACAAATTCTTTTTTGGGACATGAATCGGAAAACGTCGCCAGAGAAATAGGCAGAATGATGTTTGATGTCAGCTATAAGGCTGCGCCACTTGCTAAAAACAGTTATCAATTAATTCATGAATTTATGCACGTAAATTCTTTTGAAAATGCTGAAGAATTACCTGGTTTTTTAGAGAAACAACTGAATGCCGAATTTAACGACCACGCAGTACTTAATCGTATCGCTTATGGTCGGTTAAAGAAAGAAGAGGCACCTGGCTGGGCCTTAGAACTGTTTAAACTTAATGTGACATTATTTCCTGAAGATGGTAATTTATGGGATTCATTGGGTGAAGCATACCTCAAGTATGATCAAAAAGAAGCAGCCATAGAATGTTATACCAAGGCAGTAGCACTTGGGAGTGAAGGTTCAAAGAAAACGTTGAAGGAATTATTAGAAAAGAACGATTGAAAGGTCAGTTGCCTGAAGGATTGCCTTATCTTGAATCCACATAAAAAAATGAAGTATCTTGTAGCTTGAAAAGCAGTTGTTAAAATATGCTATGGCATTTAATAAGGACTGCACAGAACAAATGTAACTCATATGGGCAAAATTATTCGAACACCTGAAAACAGCTTTGAAAACTTAGAAAATTATGATTTCCAAAGTCATTATATAGACATAGCAGAGGGTCTAAGAATGCACTATCTTGACGAAGGAAACAAGAACAGCCCTGTTGTGTTATTGCTGCATGGAGAACCAAGCTGGTCCTATTTGTATCGCAACATGATTCCAGTTCTCGCAGATAAATTTCGAGTGATCGCTCCTGATTTGATCGGATTTGGAAAGTCTGATAAATTTGTGGATAAAAAGGATTATTCGTATCAAAAGCATCTGGACTGGATTTCTGCATTTATAACGAAGATAGATCTGAAGAATATTCTTCTTTTTTGTCAGGATTGGGGAGGTTTGATTGGATTGAGAATTATTACGGAATTGAGTGATAGATTTGATATGGTTGTTGCCTCCAATACCACCTTGCCGACGGGCATGGTTGCGATGCCGGAAAGTTTTTTAAAATGGCGGGAATATTCGCAGTATTCACCTGGGTTTGATATTGGAAAAGTAATTGATATGGGCACTGTACAGGCGCTTTCTGAAGAGGTCTATAAAGCATATAATGCTCCTTTCCCTTCTGAAGAATTTAAAGCAGGAGCAAGAATTTTTCCAACTTTGGTGCCTGTAGAAGCGGATGACCCGGAATCTATTAAAAACAGGAAGGCCTGGGACAAATTGAAATCATGGCAGAAACCATTTCTGACTATTTTTGGAGAAAAGGACACGATTATGATCGGCGCTGAAAAAGCTTTTCAGAAATTAATACCTGGAGCAAGTGGGCAGCAACATGAAATTCTACATGCGGGACATTTTATACAAGAAGAGAAGGGGGAGGAACTGGCAGCCTTGATCATCCAATTCTATGATAAAAATACCAATAATAGCACAAGCTAACCAGAAAATAAATTCAGGGTATTACATGATCTTTCAGTACCTTTCAATCGGAATCTTAGAGCTATGAGGATTAAAAATCTATTTACGTTTGCTGTCATTACTTTAGTGTCAATTCATTTAATGGCACAGAAAGATCCTGTAAAAATAGGTGTCATCGGTCTAACTCATACGCATGTGCATTGGATTCTTGGTAGAGAAGATCGTGGCGATATTGAAATAGTTGGAATTGTTGAACCGAATCGTGAGCTGGCAGCGCGTTATTCTAAACAACATGGTTATGCCATGAGCCTTGTCTATGAATCCATGGAGGAAATGCTCGCAGCTGTTTCTCCGGATGCAGTAACTGCTTTTGGAACTATTTATGAACATCTTGAAGTGGTCGAAACTTGTGCTCCTCGAGGAATTCATGTGATGGTAGAAAAGCCACTGGCAGTGAGTATGGAACATGCCAAAAAAATGGAATTACTGGCCAAAAAACACAACATCCATTTGCTTACTAATTATGAGACAACCTGGTATCCTACAAATCATAGAGCTTATGAGCTGATCGAATCAGGAGCTGTCGGAGATGTGCGAAAAATTGTAATTCGAGACGGACATAGGGGGCCAAAAAAAATAGGAGTTAATACAGAATTTTTAGAATGGTTGACGGACCCTGTTCAAAACGGTGGTGGCGCCCTCATGGATTTTGGATGTTATGGTGCAAATTTAATGACCTGGCTGCAGCATGGACAAAGGCCAATTACGGTAACTGCGGTCACACAACAGCTACAAAACGAGAACAATCCCAAAGTTGATGACGAAGCAACTATTATTTTAACCTATGAGGCTTCAAATGCACTCATTCAGGCATCATGGAATTGGCCTATAGGAAGAAAAGACATGGAGGTATATGGGCTGAAAGGTGCAATTTATGCCGATAATCGCAACAGTCTTCGAGTAAGAATAGCGGAGGGCTACGATGAATATGAGGAGAAATCTTATATTCTTGAGGAACGCCAAAAACCAATGGACGATCCTTTTTCTCTCTTTGCGGCGGTGATCAACAAAGAAATTGAATTAAGGGACTATGATCTTTCTTCTTTGGAAAATAATATGATTGTGATGGAAATACTAGAAGCTGCTCGGGAAAGTGCTAAGCTGAAAAAGACCATAACACTTAAAAAGAAATAAAACGTCATCTATGAGAATCTTCTTGTTTTTCTATTTATGCTGTTTTGTGAGTTACATCAGTACAGCACAAGTTAATGGTTCGCAGATTATTGTTGGTACCCAGCATACAATTCAATCTTCAGTTTTAGATCAGGAAAGAACCATTCAAATCTATATCCCTGATGGATACACCGAGTCAGAGAAAGAATATCCGGTGCTTTATATATTGGATGGGCAGTGGTATTTTCTGAGTGGTGTCGCTGTTCAAAAGGCCTTACGAACTCCAGGAGCTATTCCTGAAATGATTGTTGTAGGTATTCACAATAGTAATCCCTTAAGAAGAACCTTGTTTGATGAAGAAAATGAAAAGTTCACAGATTTTCTAGAGAATGAGGTCATTGCATATATTGATTCAAATTACAGAACCAACAAAGAGCGTGTTATTTTTGGTTGGGAAGCAGCTGCTTATTATCTAAGTGAATTGATTTTTAAACGGAGTGACCTGCTTAATGGGATCCTTATTTCCGATGGAGGGTATGCCACAGAAGACGTAGTTAAATCCTTTGATTCGAAGCAAGATAAATACCTGTTTATGGCCAATTCAAAAAAGGATATCTACTATATTGGTTCAACGGAGGCATTTAATGAAATATTGCAAAAGAACGAGCCCGAGAATCTCATTTGGAAATATGAGTTGTTTAATGATGAAGTGCATGAAACTTTGGCACATCTGGCCATTTATAAAGGTTTGAAATACTATTATTACAATTATGATTCCCCTGTTTTTGAAAGTATTCAGCAGTATATTGATTTAGGAGGCATGGATTATCTGAATGCTTATTTTGAAAACCGGGCGCAGCGATTTGGAGGTGATGGAAATATTGATGAAAGCACCAAGAACGGGTTAATCTGGTTGGCCTGGAATCGAAATGATTTTGAATATTTTTCTATTTTTATGAATGAGTTTAAAGATGTTTTGAGCACTAAAAGATACGCCTCGGCCTATTGGCAAAATCGTTTCGGGCAATTTTATTTGAAACATAAAGACTTCAAAAATGCCCTTCTTTATTTTGATAAGGGCCTTAAAAATTACCCGGATTCAAATTTTGAGCAAGACATGAGACAGGGATTGGAAGAGGCAAAAAAGGGAATGAACTAGGCATCGTAAAATACCAGTTTTAATTGAGCATGAACATCAATAAATACCTCGAAAGAATTAAGTATAAAGGAGACTTAGAACCTGGATTTAATGTTTTAAAAAGTTTGCAGAGAACCCATCTGTTACATATTCCATTTGAGAATTTGGACATTCATTATGATGTGACCATAGAACTATCAATTGACAGGATTTTTGAAAAAATAGTGAACCAAGGCCGTGGTGGGTTTTGTTATGAATTAAATGGCCTGTTCTTTGAGTTACTGATATCCTTAGGTTTTGATGCAAAAAGAGTGGCAGCTCGTGTTTACAGCCAAGAAAAGGGGTTTGGTAAACAATATGATCATTTGGCAATAGTTGTTAAGATTAATGAAGTTGAATATCTAACGGATGTAGGATTTGGTGATTTTACATTTGAACCATTAGAGATCAATGAGGGACTGGTTCAATATGATCAAAAAGGAACTTTTAAAATTGATAATTTCGAAAACGATTATCTGCAGGTCAGTAAAATTGAAGAAGGAAGTGCAACGCCAGCTTATATTTTTAAAAATATAGCCCGGGCGTTTAAAGAATTTCAGGCGATGTGTACTTATCATCAAACAAGTTCTGAATCCCATTTTACGCATAAAAAAATGATCAGCATACCAACTGAGGATGGACGAATCACTCTTTCAGGCAATTCTCTGAAAATAACGACCAATGGAGCCGAGAAAAGTATTGAATTTCCTCAGGAAATGTTTGGAGAGAAATTACTTGATTTTTTTCAGATAGATGAATCCAGGATAAAGAAATAAATGACCTTTTACTCATTTTAAATGACTTCACCAGGACATATTTTCTTGGACTTTGAAAAAGGTTATTCTAGTTGCGTACACATACTTTGTAGTTTTATCTCCCGCATAATTGAAAATTGATACGTTCGCTTTTAGCAATAAATTAAAGTTGGAATCGGTATATAAGGGAGAATATTGATAAATTAGTGCTTACATCAGGAACAGAACTAGATTTTAAATGAAAAAAATATCAATTTTAGCCCTCCTTATTTGTTTGCTTCCGATTACTCAAGGATGTGAAGATACTAAAAGAGACCTTAGTGCATCGGAAAGAAAAGTTGTCATAGAAGACGCTAAAAAGACAGTACAAAAAGTGTTTGAATCTTCTAATAACCATCAGTTTTTAGAGGGATTACATTATTATTCCGGAGATTCAGATGCCTATTATACCAGTAATGGAGAAGTGTTTACCTTGGAAGAATTGAAAAAATCATATCGAGAGATCGCTCCATCTGTTGAAGTTTTAGAAAATTCAATTGATACATGGAATGCAACATTTTTATCTGCAAATACGATTGCTTTTACGCTTCCGCTACACTTAAAAATGAAACTGGTAGGAGTGCCGGAATATAACGGGCAACTTGTCTGGACTGGCATTGTTCAAAAAAGAGATAAACAATGGAAGATTGTGCAAAGTCATGAATCCTGGTTAAATTGTGTAGAGGTTGCTGCCGCTTTTACTCCAATACCTTCAGAGAATGAATAGAATTAGCACAGGACGAATTAACAAATCAAACGAGTCATGAAAACAAAGTTACTTTTAGTACTGGTAATTATTATTTGCTATTCAGTGTCGGGGCAATCCGCCGACCATACTTATGCTGAGGATGTTAAAACCATAGATGCAATTATTGAAGCCTATTATGAAGTGGTTTCGGGCTCAAGTCAGGATCCCTGGCAATTTGAAAGAGATAAGTATATTCATTCAAGTACTGCAGTTATCAATAGGTTAGATAATAGCGGCGCAATAGAATCGCACTCGCTGGAAGCGGAATATATTCCGATGGGATTAGCCCCAAAAAAAGATTTCTATGAGAAGGAATTAAAAAGGAGTGTTAGTCATTTTGGGCATATGGCGCAGGTATGGAGCGCCTTTGAAATAAGAAATGAACCAACAAAAGGAAGCAATGTAAGGGGACTGAACAGTATTCAACTTCATTACGAGAATGGAAGGTGGTGGATAGACAGTTGGACCTGCGAAATGGAAACTGAAAAGAATCCTATTGTAACTGAATTTTTAAATGAAGAGTAGTACTTACAAGAGAAATATGTTGACAGCGATACATCCTAAATTACCCATGCGTGATAAGCAAGTCACCAGAGATTTTTATTATAATAAGTTGGGGTTCAAGGAGTTTGGTGATGTTGATTACGATTCTTATTTAATGTTGGAAAAAGGTCATATTCAAATTCATTTCTTTGAATTTAAAGGGCTGAACCCCGCAGAAAACTATGGGCAGGTTTATATCAGAACTGATGATATTGAGGTGTTTTATGAGTCATTGGTAAATCGGAAAACCGTTATTCATCCAAATGGACACTTAGAAACTAAACCCTGGGGTCAAAAGGAATTTTCAATATTAGATCCAGACAATAACCTTTTAACATTTGGACAAGGTATTGCTGATTAATTCATTATATAATTTTTGTTTGCAGGGCCATGGAAGCTAGGATTGAATATGCATTTATAGGTGTCATTTGGAGACATGATGCTCCAGGAGGCTGGTATTTTGTATCGCTGCCAAAAGATATCTCGAGAGAGATTAAAGAGAATCTTGGCTGGCAGGAAGAGGGTTGGGGAAGAATGAAGGCACGAGCAAGAATTGGAATACTTTCCTGGGAAACTGCCATATGGTTTGACAGTAAAAAGAAGACCTATATTATTCCCATGAAGGCCGAAATAAGAAAAAAGGCCAGTCTCGAGGTCGATATGAAAATTGACATTAGTATTATGATATGAATTGCCTGGGCCTGGATTTTTCAGGGGGATGGTATTATTGACAAACCAGTTTATGATGTTTAATTTAAAGAAAATAAAACCATGAAATTTAGCGGATCTGTTGAAATCAATAAACCACAGCATATAGTAGCTCAACTATTTGCAGATCCGAAATACCTAAAGGAATATCAAGATGGCTTTCAGAAAAAAGAACTGATTAGTGGAGAAAAAGGGCAGGTTGGGGCAATTTCGAAAATGTATTACAAGGATGCCAAAAGGGAAATGGAATTGACCGAAACCATCACCTCTAATATTCTTCCTGATTCTTTTGCTGCAACATATCATCACAAGTTTATGGACAATACCATGAAGTGCCGTTTTGTGCCACTTGCTGAAAATAAAACACGGTATGAATATGAATTTGAATATACGCGTATTGACTGGGTGCTGCCAAAATTGATGGCGATCCTGTTTCCAAGTGTTTATAGAAAACAAGGCGAAAAGTGGATGAGGCAATTTAAGGAGTTCGTAGAAAAACAAAACATTGTCATTGACTAAAAGAATAATTATCTTTAAAAGATTAAAAAAAATAAAATTTACTATAGAATGAAGACTATATTTTACACCTTGCTTCTAGCCATTTTCTTGATTAGTTGTGGGCAATCAAAAGAAAAAGAAGCCAATAAAAAACAGCACACATCAAAGCCGAAAATGAATGTATTGCTTTTGGTAGGAGATGATATCGCGTTTGGAGACCTGGGTGTTTATGGCTCAGAAATTGAAACACCCAACTTTCAAAGACTGGCCGATGCAGGAGTTCGATTCTCAAATTTCCATGCTTCACCGGTATGCTCTGTAACACGATCCATGTTGCTTACAGGTTGCAATAATATAGAAGTGGGCTTAGGATCTTTTGATTACTCTTTTTATCCACCTTCAAAAGGGAAGCCAGGTTACGAAGGTTATTTAACGGAGAATGCCGTTGCCTTGAGCCAGTTATTTAACGACGCTGGGTACGAAGTTTATAAAGTAGGTAAATGGCATTTAGGTGGAGAAGCCGCTGGAGGTCATGGACCCTTGCATTGGGGCTTCACCAAAGAATTTGGTATTCTTTCAGGTGGATCCAATCATTGGAATAATTTAAGAATGACGCCGGATTTTTCAGCGCCGGATTGGATGAATAGAAAGTTTGAAGAAGAATGGACTTTAAACGGAGAAAAATACGAACGACCAGAAGGTGTTTATTCTGGAGAATTGTATACCAATCAAATGTTGGATTTTATAAAGGAAGGAAGGGCAAACGGGAAGCCTTGGTTTGCCTATATGGCTTTTACAACGGCTCATTTCCCGATTCAGGCTCCACCGGAATTAGTTGACAAGCATTATGAATTTTATCTTGAAAAAGGATACGAAGGATTAAAACAATTTCGTTATGAGCGACTAAAAGCCAATGGATTAATCAGTGAAGTTTCGGATCCTGCAAAGGAGAATGATTTGGTCAAAAAATGGGATGAACTAAGCCAGAAAGAAAAGGAATATCAGGCAAAAGTATTTGCTACCTATGCGGCTGAAATTGAGGACCAGGATAATAGAATTGGACAGGTTCTGGACTACCTGAAAGAATCAGGTCAAATGGACAACACACTTATTGTGTATCTATCCGACAATGGGCCTGAAGGCATGGAAGCTGAAAATCCTAAAACCGGTAACAAAGAGTTTGGTGAGTGGATTGCTACAAATTATGACACGAGTTTTGAGGCTATCGGAACCGCCAATTCAAGCAATTATATTGGTACCTCATGGGCCAATGCTGCGACAGGGGGGCTTTCTTGGTGGAAGTGGTTTATTGGAGAAGGAGGTACACGTGTTCCAATGATTATTGTACCACCGGGTGCTGCCAATGAAAATTACAAAAGAGCCGGTGAAATTTCTAATGTGGTGATGTCTGTTAAGGACCTGCCGATGACAATTTTGGATTATGCAGGCATTGAGCATCCAGGGGCTTCCTATAAAGGAAAAGAAATTGTGCAGCCAACTGGAATAAGTGCACGATCATTTTTAGAAAGCAAATCAGATCAGGTACGTACTGAAAAAGACTGGTATGCTTTTGAACTATTTGGGAATGCATATCTAATGCAGGGCAATTATAAGTTGATGAAAGTGCGTCCCGGTATGTTTGGTGATGGAGAATGGCACTTATATGATGTGGTGTTAGATCCTTCAGAAAGTAAAGCGCTGGAGAACGAAATGCCGGAAAAATTTGAAACAATGCTGGCGCTGTATAAAGGCTACGAGAAAGAACATAATTTAGTTCAAGTGGATAGCGAATGGAATGCTTTTCAGGCGGCGAGTGAGGGGAATTAAGGATCGTAGAATTTATGAGAAATCTCAGAATACTTTTCCACCAAATGTTTGGCTGAACTCTATTCCTTATGTATTAAATTACTAATCCGAATTTGTTAATCCCTTAATTTAACTGTGATTCGCCATATATCTAATTTATAACCCCCGATTATGAACTCAACAATTAAGAATATTTCAGCCCTGGAAATTTTAGATTCCAGAGGGAATCCTACAGTCAGAACCTATGTAATATTAGAGGACGGAACCAAATCTTTCGCATCAGTTCCTTCAGGAGCTTCAACTGGTCAGAATGAAGCCGTTGAACTTCGTGATGGCGAAAAACGTTATAATGGTACAGGCGTTCAAAATGCTGTTAATAATGTAAATACAGAAATTGCCAGTGCCTTGGTTGGGAAGGATGCTTCAAACCAAAAGGATATTGATTATACAATGATAGAATTGGATGGCACCAATAACAAGTCTCGACTTGGTGCAAATGCGATATTGGGCGTTTCTATGGCTGTAGCGAAGGCTGCTGCGAGTTCTTCGAAATTACCATTATATGCCTATTTAGGCGGTGCAAATGCCGTGCGCATTCCGGTTCCATGTATGAATATATTGAACGGAGGGGAACATGCTGACAACAGTGTGGATTTTCAAGAATTTATGTTGGTGCCCCATGGAGCACCCTCGTTTAAAGAAGGTTTGAGATATGTTGCTGAAACATTTCATATTCTCAAAGGAATTTTAAAAAGCAAAGGAATGGCTACCAGTGTGGGTGACGAAGGAGGTTTTGCGCCAAACTGCGCCAGTAATGAGGAGGCAATTGAATTAATAATAGAAGCAATAAAAAAAGCCAATTACAAACCTGGAATTGATATGTCCATAGCCATTGATAGTGCAGCTAATTCATTTTCGCCAAATCTTGACGGTAACTATGACTTAATATGGTCGGGACTGGGTAAAATGAAGACTGCAGATCTAATTGAAAAAAGTGCAGAATGGTTGGAGAAGTATCCAATAATTCTCTGGGAAGATCCTGTTTCAGAAGGAGACTGGGAAGGATATATCACGTTTACCAAACGGTTTGGCGATAAGATTGAAGTGGTAGGAGATGATAATTTTGTTACAAATACAAAGTATATTAAAAAAGGAATCGAGATGGGTGCATGCAATTCGGCGTTGATTAAGTTAAATCAAATAGGTTCAGTTACAGAGACCATTGAGGCTGTAAGAATGTGTAGAGAAGCAGGTTGGAGATATTTTCTGTCACATCGCTCAGGAGAGACTGAAGATACCTTCTTGGCTGATTTTGCTGTGGCCATGGATGGGGGGCATTTAAAAACGGGATCTGCCTGTCGTGGTGAAAGAATTGCAAAATACAATCGATTGTTGGAAATTGAACATGAATTAAAAGGACGATCTGAATACCGCTGGAAGTAATTGTAGCAATGAACATATCTAATAATTCAAATTAATAAATGCATAGCTTTAATTTTAATCATATAGCGCTTTCTGTAAAAGATGTCACTGAATCTATCGCTTTTTACCAAAAAGTATTTCAATTGAAAGAAATTGAGAATACGGCCTCTGACTCAAAAACTCGATGGCTAATTTTTAATGATGGCAGACAACTTCATCTGATTCCTCGACCGGATGCAGTAATTAAAATCAATAAGGCCGTACACTTTGCTTTGGCTACCAGTGATATAGATGCATTTATGCAGGAGCTTGAAGCACTTGATATTACTTATTCAGATTGGAAAGACAGCCCCAAAAAAGATTATATTCGAATGGATGGCATCAAGCAGGTTTATTTTCAAGATCCCAATGGATATTGGATTGAAGTCAATAATGATGTTTAGAAAAGGACCTTCTTGTTAGATACGAATTGACATGCTGTAAAAAATTTCCTGCTTTTATTTTTAGTAAATTAGTCACAACCAAATAAAGAACCATCAAGTTTTTATGGAAAAGAAAAAATCAAAACGAATTGTTAGAATTTTATTACTGGTCGGAACCATTGTTTCCTTGTATTTCGTGCCCTGGCTCCTTGTGAAGGCCTGGATATTGCCGCTGCCTGACACAGTACAGGAACAGGCAGATCAGGCTATTGATCATGGTTTTGAAGGCCTCATAGTCTATATTGATCAAGGAGGTTATGAACCTCAGTTTATTGCTTCAGGATGGCATGACCGGGAGTTAAAAATACCAGCAGATCCGCATGCCTTATTTAAGATTGCCAGTGTGAGTAAGCTTTATGATGCGGTGGCTGTTACAAAATTGGTAGGTGACGGAAGGCTTTCTCTTGATAAAACAGTGGCAGATTATTTACCAGAATTGGAAAACAGGATCGAAAACGCTGATAAAATTACCTTACGGTTAATGATTCAGCATAGAAGTGGTATGCCTAATTTTACCGATGCGCCAAGGTTTTGGGAAGCTCCAACAGAGACCTATGAAGAGAGTCTTGCCTTGATTGACGGGTTGCCGGCCAACTTTGAACCGGGTGAAGATTACGAATATTGCAACACGAATTATCTACTAATTAATAAGATCATGGATGATGTTCTGGGTTATGATAACTTTCAGTTTATTCGGGAAGAAATTCTGACGCCTTTGAACCTTAGCAACACCTATAATTCACTCAAAGAGGTGGATATAGATCGGGTGATGGGCGGATATCATGTGGGTTATCCATTAAATCTGAAGGAAGGTGGTGAACGCGGAATGCTAGCGACCGCTCAGGATGTAGGGACTTTTTTAAGAGCCTTAAACGACGGTACTGTTTTCAAACCTGGAGAAAAGGAAATTTACGCTTCCATTTATGAATATGAGCATGGAGGTTGGATACCCGGATATCAGAGTTTTACAGAATACCACAAAGACCTGGATGCTGTTATTATAGAATTTTACAGTACAACAGACGCTAAATTATTGTATTGGAATTTGTCAGAGATCATCAATAACAGAATTGTTAAAATTCTGAAAAAGCAACAGTCTAAATAAATAGTTATCGATTATCAAAGAATATAACCATGAGACTACACTTTCTTATTCTCTTTTCTATGATGATATGTATCCTTTTAGGATTCAATAACTATCGAACAAAGAACTCATATTTTCTTCTCAAATCGAAGGAAATTAGTTTTTATACTCAAGACAGCGTTGAAATTTTTGGTGATTTATATGAAATAGATAAAAAAGGGAAAACCATTCTACTGTTTCATCAGGGAGGGTCAAATGCCAGGGGAGAATACTCACCCATCATTCCAAGGTTAATTGAGCAGGGTTATAATGTTTTAGCGATTGATCAACGATCAGGAGGACAATATTATGGAAGTTATAATCGGACGCTGGCTAAAATTCCTACGAATATATATGGTGATGGTTATGAGTATTGTGATGCCTATAACAACTTAGAAGGTGCCTTGGATTTTATGATTGATAATGGATTCTCTGGGGTTAAAATTGTTTGGGGAAGCAGCTATAGCGCCTCACTGGCCATACAACTGGCTAATCATAGACAGGGAGATGTTGATGGGGTCTTGGCATTTTCACCTGCATCTGGAGGCTCCATGAAAGAATGCCTTCCAGATCCGTATTTCGAAACTTTAAAGCAGCCTTTGCTATTGCTGAGACCTCCGGGTGAAATGCAGAATGAAAAATCTAAATTGCAATTTGAATTGGCGGAAAAATTCAAGCACCAAACCTATGTGCCAAAAAGCGGGGTCCATGGTTCATCCATGCTGGTTGAAAACAGGGTAGGAGATGATGTTCAAGATACCTGGAAAGTGGTTATTTCTTTTTTAGAAAACGTAAAATAAAAAGAAGATTGATTCTTACATTTTAATCAAACAACTGTGATATCATATGAATAACATACAATTACTCATCTGCTTCCTCCTGTCAGTTATGATCATGGGATGTGATTCAAAAAGCAATGGAAAAGTGCCATCAGAATTATCGCCCCAAACGATGAATCATGCCTTGATTTTAGGAGTATACCATTTTAATAATCCTGGTAAGGATACATATAATCTGAAAATTGATGACTATTTTTCTGAGATCAGGCAAGAGGAGATCCAAGAACTTGTTGATTTACTGGCAGTCTATGAACCCACTAAAATATTTGTTGAATTCTTACCGGAACAACAGCATAAACTGGATAGCTTGTTCGGGCTTTATATCAATGATCAGCTGTCTTTAAAGGATATCAATGGCGGGCGGAATGAAGTATATCAAATTGGATTTCGATTGGCAAAACAATTAGGTATTAAAGAGGTCATTGCCGCAGATCATCAGGGAGCATATTTGGCACCCTATGTTGATTTCATTGCAGACACTTTATCACTTAGTAGTTATCAAGCATATAATGCAACTTATAAGAATCAAATGGAAGAAAGGCAGGAACGCTTCAATAGAAGTACTGTCAGAGAAAATTTAGTCTTCCTGAACAACTGGCAGCAAATTTTAGATAACCATAATTATTACAATAATATCGCGATCAAGGTAAAGGATACGGCTGATATTATGTTTACCTATCAGGAGAAAGCAATGGATTTTGACGGATTGCCTTATCAAATGCGTTCTTTTGATTTTAATAATATAGGTGTGGACATGGCGGCTGAATGGTATAAACGAAATTTATTTATTTACCGCAACATCTTGGAACACACAGGTGAAAATGACAAGGCTTTGATCATTTTTGGCAGCGGTCATGTAAGGCATCTGGTTGGTTTTTTTTCAGATCACCCTAATTTTATTACTGTGGATCCAAATTCCTTTTTGAAAGTTAAACAATAACAAGCGGACTGAATTAGTTATATATATAAGCTCAAAATAGAAAAAATGGAAAAGAACTCATTAAAATCAGGTATCATTAGTAATTTTAAAAAAGCCATGCTGATCGGCTTGCTATGCTCAGTATTTTTGATTGGGAATCTCGGACATGCTCAGAGTAAGAGTAAAGAAGCACTCGGGAATACCCTGGTGGAGAGTATTGTAAACAATGATGGAATCCGGTTTAAATCGACCCTATTGCCAAAGGCAGAGGCGCTGAAATTGCATGAAGCAAATAACCTGCAGGATATAGATAGTAAGGATAAAGATTCTTTAATGGCTCAATACGAAACTGTATATGATCAAAAGACCATTCCTCGATTTGAAAAGAACTTACAGGAAATGGTGCATCTGAGCGAAACCAATAACATAGACTGGTCGAAGGTAGCGTTTATGATTTTATATAAATATGCTTCAAATGATGATGCATACCTTCCTTTTTTGATTCATACAGAATTGAAGAATTCCGCCTATAAGCATTTTTATTTCGAAGCTGTTAGGTATAAGGGAGTGTGGTATCTGGAAGGAAAAATGGAACTGACCAAAGGAGAGAAATATGCTCCTAAGTGATGCTCTGAGCTTGTTGGTTTTCTAATTTGCAGGAGGCAGCGTAATTATTTTGTAACTTCATCATATAAAAATAATCGCAACCTTAGAAACCAATTATGAAATTAGGAGCCTTTTCAATTAGTCTGACAGTGAAAGATATCAGCGTATCAAAAGAGTTTTATGAATATCTTGGATTTACGGTATTTGCCGGTGATATAGAAAAGAAGTACCTGATCATGAAAAATGGAAATTCATTAATCGGCTTATTTCAGGGAATGTTTGAGAAAAACATTATGACTTTTAATCCGGGTTGGGACGAGAATGCTAATGCCATCGAATCATATGACGATATTAGAAAAATACAGTCTCACTTAAAATCAAAAAATATGACCCTGGATTCTGAGGTAGATGAGACATCAAAGGGACCTGCAAGTATAATGTTTACGGATCCGGATGGAAATACCATTTTGATTGATCAGCACGTGTAATTTTATTTTAGCTGTTCACGTTACCATTTTCAACGGAGATGGTCATAGTTTCTTTCGATGGACATCTTTATGATGGGTCCATTCAACTACTTCTGAGAATTATAGATTTTGAGATTTAATACAATGGTTTATTGGTTTTTCGAGCCTAATTCAAGTGAATTAATTATTTTAGTACGGTGGTTAAAAAAATCATCGTTTATTTCTCCTTGATCGTCTTCCATTTTGCTGATAGAAACTGCATATTTTAGATTGCATTGAAGAATATAAGGTGTTTTACCACTGCTATTTATACATTTTTTTGACATTAGAACAACATGAAAAATAACAAGCTACACGGAAAAAACGTGTTGATTACGGCCGGGGCTCAAGGCATTGGAGAGTCTATAACTAAACATTTTATTGATAATGGTGCAAACGTTGCCATTCACTATTTTTCCAGTGCTGAAACTGCAAATAAATTGACAGCATACGCCCTTGGAAAAGGACAAAATGCGATTGCTGTGAGTGCTGACTTAACAAAAGAAGCTGAGGCCAATGCCATGGTCGAAAAAACAGTAACAACCTTTGGTGGTTTAGACATTTTGATCAATAATGCAGGCTCTTTGGTTGCGCGTAAATTATTGAACGATATGGAAGCCGATTTTTGGCATAAGGTAATGGATATTAACCTGACGTCTATGATGTTTGTGACCAGAGCAGCGGCTCCTTACCTGGCAAAAAATGAGAACAGCAGTATTGTGAACCTGGCATCTCTTGCCGGAAGAAAAGGGGGGCATCCGGGTTCATTGGTCTATTCCACGAGCAAAGGAGCCATCCTGACCTTCACCAGAGCACTTGCTTCTGAATTAGGACCTGAAGGAATCAGGGTCAATGCGGTGGCACCAGGCCTGATCCTTGGTACGTCATTTCATAACACGCATACAACAAAAGAGTCGGCCGCTGAGACAACGGCTGGTATTCCTATTCAGCGGGCAGGAAATGCAGATGATGTTGCGAGAGCAGTCTTGTATCTAGCATCTGAATACGATGGTTTTATCACTGGTGCTACTCTCGATATAAATGGAGGCGTTTTTAATATGTAGCTTCTGTTGGATGATTTGTTGCTAAAGGAAGATTATTTACAATATCATATTATACAGAAAGAAACATACACTTATGGCAGACAATTATTATAAAACAGAAGCGTCAGTTAAGGAGTATATCGAATTAGCAAAAGATGTTAATGGAAGAAATTTAATTGAGAAGCTCAGGAAAGTGCTCCATCAGCACTCAAGCTTGCTGGAAATTGGCTCCGGTCCCGGTACCGATTGGAAAATTCTAAACGAGACATACAAGGTTACAGGTTCTGATAATTCTCAAGAGTTTCTAAAATACCTTAAAGCTGACAATCCTCAAGGTGACTTTCTTGAATTGGATGCCCTAAGTCTGGCCACAGATAAAAAATTTGATGGAATTTATTCCAACAAGGTACTACATCATTTAAAAGATCATGAATTGGTCGAATCTATCGGAAATCAGCAGCGTGTTTTAAATCCGGGTGGGATCATTTGTCATTCTTTCTGGAGCGGTGAAGGTTCGGAAATATTTAAAGGTCTTTTTGTAAATTATCACAACGAAATGACGCTCAGAAAAGTCTATGAAAACTTTTTTGAAGTTCTGTCCGTCGAGACGTATAAAGAATTTGATGCCCATGATTCTCTTTATATTATCGGAAAGAAAAAGTAATTTATTCTCCTGGGATCTTTAAGAACCAAAGATTTTTACCATCTTGTTTTTTCAATTATGTGTATCTTGTAGGGTATGTCATAGGTCTGTTAAAGGCAGACCTCACATACATCTACTTTAAACCAATTTGAACTGATATGAGTGCATCGCAACAATACGTTAAAAATGGAGGAGGTGAAAATTATAACTACTCTCAGGATCATTGCTTTATAAAATTGTCATCAAAAGATACGAATGGCGAATTATGTATCATTGAAGACACCTTAAAGCCTGGATTTCGTCTAAAGCGGCATCATCATAAATTAATGACGGAGATTTTCTATATGCTGGAAGGGGTGATGGAATTGGTTTTTGATGATGAAACCATTATGCTTGAACCAGGTGATACGATTACTGTTCCACCAAATGTTTGGCATGAAGCCCTCTGCAAGGAGGGAGGGAAAATGCTTACCGTATTTAAGGATGGAGAATTTGATATTTTCTTAGAAACCCTTTCGCAATTGACTGACAAAGATTTTTCTGATCCTGAATTGATGACATCTATCTCTGAAAAATTTGATATCTACGAAGCTTGATATGATTGTTAAAAAGAATTTTGGTAAATAAAAAATTAGCAGCATTCATAATTACAGGCAAGAATCCATGCAGGTTGCCGAAAAAGAAATTATCTATAGTGCTGTTTAGAATGATAGTAAATGTTTTAGAATTCTAAAAAAAATAATTATGAAGAAATGTATCTTTTTGCTGATTTGTTTTTCAATGGTTGTATCATATGGTCAACAGTCATCTGCGGATGTTGTAATTAGAAACGGAACCATTATTGACGGTCTTGGGAATCCAGCATTGAAAGCTGATTTATTGATTCGAAACGGATTGATGGAATTGCTAAAACCCGGAGAGCAAGTACAAACACAAGAGACTATTGACGCAACGGGTCTTATCATCGCTCCTGGTTTTATTGATGTGCACAATCATTCGGATTGGTCTTTGCAAGGAGAGGAGAAAAAACTAAATGAAGGCTTTATACGTCAGGGAGTTACTACCATCGTCGGAGGACCTGATGGATATTGGGCACCGTCAATTATTAAGGAGTTAATTGAAGTCTATGATGATGAGGGAATTGGAACCAATGTAGCCTTCTATGTTGGGCATAACGGGATTCGGAAAGCAGTGATGAAAAAGGATCAAAACAGAACACCGACAGCTGATGAATTAAAGAAAATGAAAATGTTAGTGAGAGAGGGCATGGAACTGGGAGCTGTAGGTCTTTCAACAGGTTTGATGTACGAACCCGGCATTTACAGCAACACGGATGAACTGATTGCTTTGTCTGAAGAAGTGGCTTTGTACAATGGGATTTATGATTCTCATGTCCGTAATCCGGTGCACGCTTTTGTTAAATCACATCGTGAAGTAATTGAGATATCAACCAGTGCAAAAATACCCGGAAAATTAGGACATCTGAAGGCAGTTGGTTTGCATAATGAAGGAGCTATCGATGAAATTATTTTGATGGTAGATAAATACAGAAACGATGGCTTTACCATTGTATCTGATCAGTACCCTTATGATGGTGCTCAAACTGAAAAGTTGGAACAAATTATTCGTTTTCCTTCTGATATGGAGGAGGGCAGAGCCATTAATAAACAATGGAATAGTGGAAATGATGCTGAAGCCTTAGGTCTTTTAAAATTAGTATTAACTGATGAAGTTAAAAAGGCAGAAATTAAGAAGGTAAGTGAAGAAGGTGAAAACGGAGGATTTGCCTGGTTAAAAGCGACGGGATATAGTAGTATGAGAATTACCAGTAGCAAGGATTACCCTGAACTTGTAGGAAAGTACCTTTCTGAAGTAGCTGAAGAGAAGCATATGGATCCCTTTGATGCTCTCTGTGATCTGATCTTGCAAGCAACTGAAAGTAGTTTTATAACCTTAGGAGGCATTAACGAGAAAGATGTGCAAAAACTTCTGCTGCAACCCTGGAATATGATTGCCAGTGACGGTTCCTATATAAAACAATCAAATAAATCTTCAGGACATCCACGAAGTACCGGAACATTTCCCAGAGTATTAGGCCATTATTCCCGTGATCTAAAACTGCTCACCTTAGAGGAAGCGGTGCGCAAAATGACTTCCTTACCGGCGGATGTTATAGGATTCAAAAACAGGGGAAGAATTCAAAATGGATTGCCGGCAGATATCGTGATATTCAACCCCGAAACGATTATAGATAATTCCACGTTCGAACAACCAAATTTATATGCCAGTGGTGTTATCCATGTATTTGTCAATGGTGTTGCCATATTGCAAAATGAAGAAATGACAGGCAATGCTTCAGGAAGGTATTTAAGCCTGATCGAAGAGTCTAAAACTAATTAGAATTATTATCTTGCTCCTACAAAAGCGGGTCTTTTTTAAATATTTTTTAAATTTTTACTATCAGGCCTTAGCCAAAGAACCATCTATACGATTTTTATGAAAAAATATATGTTAGTGCTCCTTGCAATAGTACTTTTTTCCTGTCAGGAAGGAAAGGTATTGAGTGATGAGGATGTTAAAGAAGCGCTTATAGCGGTAGTGGAAGGTGAAACTCTTGCTTATATGGAAAAGGATTATCAGAAATGGGCCTCTTATTGGGATCATAGTGAAGAAGTTTTACGGTTGGATGTATCTGCAGCTGGGTTTGCTCAGATTAGAGGTTGGGAAAAAAGCGGCGGAAGTTTGGAGACGTTTTTTAAAGAAAACCCTGAGCCGATCAAATCAACTTTCGAAAATTCCAACTATCTTATTTTTCACGATATGAATTTGGCCTGGGTTGCTTTCGATCAAAGCTGGACCAGTGAGTCTGGTGAAGAAACTGTAGCAAAAGCGACCATCACCTTGGTCAAAAAAGAAAATACCTGGAAGATTATTTCATATACTGCCATTCAGTATGAAGAGGAAGGTCTGGATATAGATACCTTGGCTAGGGATTAAATTTGTTTCGGATGTTTAATTATGTGATTCTTCCAATACTGATCAGTGCATTGGCCATTGCGACGTTACTGCGAAATAGGAAAAAAATACCCAGAAGCTCCTTCTTATTTAGTTTTTGGGTAAGTGGATTGGTTTTTTTTAGCACGTATATACTTTTAATCCTAATTGCGCGTGGGTTGGATGCTTATTATTGGTCCGAATATATGTCCTTTGATATGAATAATGACGGTTATATTGAGGAATCTGAAAGAACAGCAGGTTACAGTACGGCACATGAAAATGCAGTGAATGACACAGCCAGAAATATGGTATTTATGACCGGAGCTATTATTTCTTTGCTTGTATCAACGACTGTGTTGTTCGTAGGTGTGATTGGAAACTTCTTGATACAGAGAAGAAATACCTTGAAAAAAAATTAAGTAATTAATTGACCCTACATGATGCTGTGGTCATTGTTTTGAATATCGAAGGAAATACACTTCAAAATAGTATTTAAAGGTCGGGTTTCTATAAACTTAATGCATAACTTCGTACAGCAGTCATTATCAACCAGCAATTCTATGATGTATTTATTCTTTCAGGCCGCCGCCATCATTTTAGTACTCCTAACTCTCCTATGGGTATGGAGTGTGTTGATTCAAAACGTTAGTATTGTTGATATTTTTTGGGGTTTTGGTTTTGTGGTACTAAATACCTTTTATGTATTTATGTCCGGGGAGCTGACCGATAGAAAAATAGTTATTCTGGCCTTGGTGACTATCTGGGGCTTGAGACTTACGCTGTATTTGGCATTTAGAAATATTGGGAAAGGAGAGGATTTCAGATACCAGGAATTCCGCAGAAAATATGGTCCGGAACGCTATTGGTGGTTCAGCTTTTTTCAAACCTTTTTATTGCAGGGCGTATTGATGATGATTATTTCTGTAACTCTTTTAGGAGTAAGTAGTGGTGACAGTTCCGGAGATCTGACGTTGTTAGATGTGATAGCCATAGGAGTTTGGCTCATTGGATTTGCATTTGAAGCGGGAGGAGATTATCAGTTATCACGTTTTAAAAGTAACCCGGAAAACAAAGGAAAAGTGTTGGATACCGGATTCTGGAAATTTACGCGTCATCCGAATTATTTTGGCGATGCCGCTGTATGGTGGGCTTTTGCTCTATTCAGTATCGCGGCGGGAAGTTACTGGCAGGTTGTTGGTGCGGTCGTGATGACGCTACTTATTATAAAAGTGTCTGGGGTGAGCCTGCTGGAAAAATCCTTAAAAGATTCTAAGCCATTGTACAAAGACTATATTCAGAGAACGAACGCCTTTTTTCCATGGTTTCCCAAAAATAAATGAAGATGGATTTTATCTCTAAAAACATATGGTTTATTCTTTTTCTGGTATGGGGCCTGCCTTTGGGATATTACAGAAGTAAATTCCGTAAAATCGTCTATCAAACAGATAGTTGGCTGATAAATATAAAACCTGTGTTTTGGAAAGAGATCCAAGGCCTTTTTGGAAATATTTATCCTGAAAACGCAGCCTATAAAAAATTCAGAAATTTTTACCTGTTCTATCTCATCATCTATTTATTGTTGTTTATCGTGTACGTTTATTTTGATAAGCGTGTTTGAGATTTGTCATTAAATAAAAATTGAATAAACAGCCATCAATAGACAAGTTTACGTTTTTAAATACCTACATTTAATCTATAAAAGAGTTTTCCGGTACTTTCATTTGCATACGTAGTGTTGGGAAGTAAGTATACAGGGGTCAGCATCGGAATGAAAGAATTAAAATGAAACACCTAAGGATTCACGATATTTCAAACAACTATTTTGCGGAAGCCTGGACCTTATATGAAAATGCCTTTCCAGAAGAAGAGCGCAGATCTATTGATTCTCAAGTGAAGCTATTCACAAATACAAATTTCCATGTAGATGTTATTGTTGAAAAAGATTTATTTATTGGATTGTTTTTTTGGTGGGAATTTGATGATGTGAGATTTGTCGAGCATTTTGCTATTGCTGAAGGCGCTAGAAATAAGGGGTTTGGAAAACTAATTTTAGAACAGTTTATAGATAAAAGCCAAAAACCAATCATTTTAGAAGTAGAGTTGCCTAACTCGGATTTAGAACAGCGCAGAATAAGGTTTTACCAAAAAACAGGGTTTCATTTGAACTCTCATGAGTACAAGATTCCACCTATGGAAGAAGGAGGGGAATCATTGCAATTACTGATCATGTCTTATCCCGATCCCATTTCTAAAAGTGATGTTGACGATTTTACGAAACAGTATCACCCCATACTATTTGAAGCATGAAAAAATGGATCTTTTTTACTTCTGTGCTTGGATTTTCGGCATATTGGGCATCGAATCTGCTGTTGTGGTTTCCATGGAGTTATAGCCCCAGTTTGGGCATTACACTCATGCTGACATTAACACCTGTCTTGTGGGCCTATGTGACCTATTTGGCTTTAGTCACCTATCCTAAAATGAAAATAATGAGGGGTGCTGTGCTCATAGGGCTCATATTTCTTATCCTGGCGGCCGGCATGGATTATGTTTTCTTTGGTCTGATCAGAAATGCCATGGAGGATCTGTACCATCCTACTACATTTTACGGATATGGTTTTTTAGTGTTCTGGCCATTTATTTTAGCCCTTATGTTTAAGCATAGAATTGCAGCTGAGAAAAAAGAAACAAGCAATAAGGTCATCTTCAATGCCGGGATAAGTGGTTTGATTTGTTTTGGGATATTGACCTTAATTATTTTATTTGGAATTGAAATATAGAGTGAATTGAAATGGGACCAAACCGTAAGGGTGAAGTTTATTTGATTATTATATTGGATTATGAAGAGTTTATTTAGAGTTATACAGAATAACATACAAGGCAAGAAGGTATTCGGTCTTTTTATGTTGACCAATGCGGTTTATTTATTAATGCTAGGCCTTACAATCCCTCAAACAATGAGTTTTTCAAATGGTATGAACTTGTTGGATATGATGCCTACGGGATATGATTTGAATTATGTTAATGAATTATTCAGTTCCCTAGGAGAAAAGGGGCGTCAGGTGTATCTTACCCAACAGATACCTGTGGATATGGTATATCCGTTACTTTTCGGTATTTCCTACTGTTTGATTCTAGGATTTTTCTTAGAAAAATTAAATAAGTTGCAGCGACCTTATGTGTATGCCTGTCTGCTTCCTTTGTTGGCCGGTTTTTTTGATTATTTAGAAAATATAAGTATTATCAACATGTTGGGTCAATACCCGGAACTGACTGAGAGCATGGTTAATACTTCAAACACATTTACAATTGCCAAAAGCGTATTGACAAGTGTTTATTTTGTTATCTTACTATTGGTCTTGATTATGTGGGGCATTGTTTATATGAAAAATAGCAAATTTAAGGTCTAAGCTATTGCCACAGAGATTGTTCGATTCATGCAGTTAGGCAGACCTCACCTTCGAGGATCTTCTATGTGACTAAACTCAAAGATAATTTTAAAGTATGAAACTCTTTCTTAAAACATATAACAAGCGTATTACCATTGTATTATTTGTTGCAGTTGTTTTGAATATTGCCGTCATGCGAATTTTTGATACTCCGCTGCATAATGACATCTGCACAAATGGAATTGTTTCATACGAACTGGCGAGAGATGTAACAGCCTCTGAGGCCATTTTGAATTCCTGGGATTCCAATGCAAGAGCCAGTGCAGGTTTAAGCTTGGGTTTTGATTTTCTCTTTTTGTTGATTTACTCAAGTTTTATCGCCATATTGCTGTATAAAGCTAATAATCATATTGGCCATGGAAGATGGTATAACAGGGTGCATACCCTATTTATATGGATGATTTTTGTAGCAGCATTTTTTGATGTTATTGAAAACATTGCCTTGATTCGGCTTTTATTAGGAGATTTAAAACAGATCTGGTCATTGATGGCCTTCTATTTTGCGACATTAAAATTTGTTATTATTTTTATGTGCATTAGTTATCTGTTGATAAATTGGCTGATTCTATTAATAGCCAGAGGTAAAAAAGTGTAATCAGACTTTAAGGAATTATTGAACGGTTTGTATTGCTGTGACGGAATTAGAAGTTGGTATCAATAAGAACTACGACCTTGATTAAACAGTTAAAAAAAAATGAAACGAATTAATTCAATCTGTATGAAAGTAAAAATGATCCTATTTATTGTTGCCATATTTTTAGTATCGGCTATAGAGGCACAGGAAAAACCGAATGTTGTGATTGTATTTATGGATAATTTTGGCTGGGGTGAACCTGGCTTTAATGGAGGCGGAATTATACGCGGTGCTGCCACCCCCAGAATGGACAGACTTGCCGATGAAGGTCTACGGTTTACAAACTTTAATGTTGAGGTACAATGTACTCCCTCGCGATCGGCTCTGATGACAGGTCGGTATGCGATTAGAAGCGGAAATGGAAAAGTTCCTTTGGGAGAGGGAGTATATGGTCTTGTGGATTGGGAAGTAACCCTGGCTGAAATGCTTTCTGATAATGGATATGTCACGGGAATGTTTGGTAAATGGCATTTGGGCAGAACCAAAGGCAGGTATCCAACTGACCAGGGTTTTGATGAATGGTATGGGATTCCCAACTCTACAGATGAATCGGCCTATTCTTCCCTGGCAGGGTTTGAAAAAAGTGGTGTTCCTGAATCCTATGTGATGCGTTCTAAAAAAGGTGCAGAACCTGAAAAAGTGAGGCCTTATCAATTGGATTACAGACCCTTGATAGATCGTGATCTTACAGACAAAGCAAAAGATTTTATGGAAAGAAGTGTGGAAAATAAGCAACCGTTTTTCCTGTATCTTCCCTATACGGCTACTCACTTTCCACCCATGCCTCATCCTAATTTTAAAGGGAAATCCGGCAATGGAAACTGGGCTGATATTCTTTTACAGATCGATAGTTATCTAGGTGAATTACAAGATAAAATTGATGACCTGGGAGTTGCAGATAACACCTTGTTTATTTTCACAGCAGATAACGGTCCGGAAGCAGGAAGTTACAATGGTACGAACATTACTGTAGAAACATCCGTGCATGGCTCTTCGGGCCCATGGAGAGGCACTTTGTTTACGGGATTCGAAGGCGCTTTAAGGGTGCCATTTGTGGTGAAATGGCCACGTAAAATTAAAGCGGGAGTATCTAGTGATGAGATTGTTCATGCTATGGATCTTTTCCCGACTCTTGCTGCCATTACGGGGAGTAAGTTGCCTCAAGACAGGATTATAGATGGTATTGATATGAGTAATTTTTTCTTGGGAAAATCGAAAGAATCCGGCCGTGACGGTTTTATTGTTTATATGGGTGATGAAATTTTTGGCGTTAAATGGAAAAACTGGAAACTGCATTTTGAAGAACAAGAAGGGTGGAACACAATAAAAAACACATATACCATGCCACGTGTGTATAACCTTTATGATGATCCCCAGGAAAGAGACAATGTGCTATTTCCTCATACATGGGTCCCCAAGGCAGCACTGAAACAATTGGAAGAACACATTGTATCACTAAAACAACATCCCCCAATTCCAATGGGTCAGAAGGATCCTTATCAACCTTAATGAATAGCTGCATATGCAGTATGAGCTTATGAAATACGCGCTTGTAACCGGTGCCTCCTCTGGAATTGGATGGTATATTTCCAAAGAACTGGCTGAGAAGGGGTATTCCCTTGTTGCGGTAAGTAATCAGGAAGCGTTGTTGAAAAAATTAAAAGCTGAATTCGAAGAGAATTATAAGGTCAAGGTGCAGACTTTGGAGTGTGACCTTTCAAGCAATGATGCCGCAAATTTGGTTTTTGATTATTGTCAAAGAGAAAATATTCACGTTGAAGTCCTTGTTAATAATGCAGGTATTTTGATCTATGGTGAAGTCATTGACATAGAAACGAAACAAACAGAAAAAATTCTAAACCTTCATATGAATACACCTGTGCTCTTATGCAGATTGTTTGGAAAGATCATGGTTGATCATAAGTGCGGATACATTCTCAATGTTTCTTCCATTTCGGCAGTTATGGCCTATCCTATGATTTCATTGTATGGCCCGACCAAAACATTTCTTCGTTATTTTTCAAAGGCTTTACATATAGAACTGAAAAGGAATCATGTGAATGTTACTTGTCTGCTTCCGGGAGCAACCAGCACTCCATTGTATGATATTGATGAAGACAAGCATTCTCTGGCATTAAATCTTGGCGTAATGAAACAACCAGCTGAGGTGGCTAAAGCAGGTGTTAAAGCCCTTTTTAAAAATAAAAAAGAGAGCCTGCCGGGCTTCGTCAATAAGCTGACTGTGCTGCTCCTTCCTTTCATTCCAACAACTGTGATTCAGTTCCTTTTCAAAAGATACAATCATAATAAAGCTTCTAAATGAGTATGTTTTTCTAAATTCGTCATGGAAGAAAGCCTGATTTAATTCGAATAGATACTTTATTTTAAAAACCATGAAAGCTTATACAATTGAACGATATGGAAAGCCTGGTGAGGTGCTTCAACTTATGGATGTTGAAAAACCAAAACCGCACGGATCTGAAGTGTTGGTAAAAGTTTGTGCTACTGCTATTAATGATTATGACTGGTGTATTAGTACTGGTAAACCGCGGTCATACCGTTTAATATTTGGTTTGTTCAATCCCAAAAAGAAGATGAGAATACCAGGGATGGAGCTGGCCGGGATCGTGGAAAAGGTAGGAGAAACTGCTACAAAGTTTAATATTGGTGATGCCGTATATGGTGATATTTCAAATTATGGATTTGGGAGTTTTTCAGAGTTTGTCTGTATTCATGAAAAGGCACTAACCCTAAAACCTAAAGAAATGAGTTTTGAAGAGGCTACCTGCATTCCACATGCGGCCATGCTTGCACTTCAAGGATTGAGAGATGTTGGAGCGCTTAAAGAAAAACAACATATCCTGATCAATGGCGGAGGAGGAGGCGTTGGCGCTTTCGGACTTCAACTGGCAAAATTGCAAGGTGTACATGTAACAGGTGTTGATACCGGTGAGAAGTTAAGCACGATGAAAATGCAAGGCTTTGATCGGGTTATTGATTATAAAACGGAGGATTTTACGAAAAGTAAACGAAAATATGATTTGATTCTGGATTGTAAAACGAATCGCTCTTTGTGGAAATTTTTGAAAGTACTTACTCCGCAAGGGAAGTATATTTCAATAGGTGGTAAATCGGGAAAACTATTGCAAATGATTTATATGGGACCTTTGGTTAAACTTGTTAGCCAGAAGCGTCTGCATATGGTGATGTTAAAAGCCAACGATGATTTGGAATTTATCAATAAACTGTATGCCGAGAAAAAGATAGATTGTGTAGTGGATGGACCATATTCTTTTGATCAGCTACCATGGGCTGTTCAGCGCTTTGGGGATGGTCTGCACCATGGGAAAATTGTCATATCCGTAAATGAACCATAAACAACCGGATCAGGGATCTTGAATGAAAATCTATTTTAAAAGTGGTGTTAGAAGAAAAAAACATTTTTAATTATTTTCCTTTTCGTACAGTAAATTGTAGGTTTACGAATTGCAATTCTGAGCGAGAGAAGTTATAAAATTGCATGGATTAAACTAAATTGAACCTATTAAAACAAGTCTGTTTATGAAACGATTACCCTTATTAGTTGTTGGTCTTTTACTGCTTATTTCCTGGAGTCAGAGTGCTTCAGATTTTTATATTATTGAAGGTCAGTATGACGGATATGAAGGAGATATTTTTTTAATAAGAGCACTGCATTCAGATTATTATCTGGACGCTTTTGAAGAAGAACAGGCAATCGTATCCAATGGAAAATTTCAATTTAGCCTAAGTAAAGAAAATAAATATCCGTTGCCATTTTTTATAAGGTCAGGAAACTCTATGAGCTCAGGATTTATTATGGAATCCAGAGATCAGGAATTATTTTTAAAGGAGGTGAATAGAATGTCTAAACCAAGAATTGAATGTGTGAATTCTACTGTTCATAAAGAAGACTTGTTGTTATATGAAAGAAGGAAGGCTTCTATAGACAGTATTACTTCTTCCATAGATCGAATTCATAGTTCAGGTTTTTCAAATGATTCAATACAGAAATTAATTGAAATTGAAAGAGCTATTTACAACGAAAGGACGGAATTGATCATAAAATCTTTTGCCGAAGATTATCCTGCTTCTTATGTGTCATTCTGGTATCTTGTATTTAGTATTGAACATCAAGGATATAGCCCTGGCATTGATGAAGCCTATCAAAACCTTTCACCCGAGATACGGGCGTCGGAAGTGGCAGCCGTTTTTGAGCAGCGAATGCTGGTAGCTAAAATGTCCCAAACTGGAAATTATTTCCCTGAATTTGAAACAAAATAATTTCCAGATACTGAACTAATAAAGATCCATCAATAAGAACAAATGATGGAACCACAGAGGCCTAAAAGAACACTTATTCCGTCTCTGCCAATACCTGATCCAGTATTTTAATTAATGCTTCCCTGTCGTATTTATAGGCTTGATTTTCATTTAACTGAGCCATTTCACGCATGATTTGTGTGATGGTCCATTGTCCTTCCTCTTCTCTTGGGACAACCATATAACGTCGTTTAGGATTTTCTGAGAACAAGGCTTTTTCTACAGCAGCAGCAACTTCATCCGGATTTTTGTACCGGCTTCTGTCGGGTGTAAAACCAGCCATTAGTCCTTCCCATTCTTTTTTATATAGCGAGTTGTCATACTTGAAACCTTGTGCTTTCAACCTATTATAGAATGTTTCAGAAATCTTAGAATTATAATTTCCTGGCTCAATGGCGCTGACTGAAACGCCGAACTTTTTCATTTCATCCGCAAGGGCATCCGTAAAAGCTTCCATGGCATGCTTACTCATACTATAGGGACCAAAAAAGCTGCCAGATAATATACCTGAAATTGAGCTTATGGTAGCTATCCTACCTTTGGATTCTATAATAAGCGGAGCAAAAGCTTTTGTAATCCTGTAAGGGCCATAAATGTTTACGTTAAAGATATAGTCCAGTTCGTCTTCCTCTACTTCAATAAGCGGAGCAAGAATCGCAACACCGGCGTTGTTTACAAGTCCGTACAAACCTCGATTACCAGTTTTTACTGTTTCAACTGCGGCGTTGATTTCATCCCAATTGTTTACATCCAGTTGTATGGATTGTACATTTTTCATGGCATTGAGCCTGTCTAAATCTTCCTGCTTTCTGGCTCCTGCATAGACGAAGTATCCTTTGGAAGAGAGAACTTCAGTAATTTTCAATCCGATACCACTGCTAGCACCAGTCACTAATATTGCTTTCTGATTTGTGGATGTCTGAGCATAAAACTCAAATATGATGGCCATAGAAAATAGGACAAAAACGTACATGTTGCGGGTGTGGGTTTTCATAATTAATTGATATTTAAGGTTTTTAATTAGTTGAAAATTGACAATCGTCTTAGTAAAAATAAAGAATGATTTTCAGAAACGGGAAATTTATTTACTTGTTTGATGTTTCACTGGTAATTTTTTTCACTGTTTTTAGCACTTCTTTTAGTGGAATGATTTCTACTTTGATTGGCTTTGTTCCGCCTTTAGCAGTTTCGTGGATATTTAAAAATCACAACTATATTCGAAGTTTAAAATTGAAATAATAGTTTTACCTTTAAAAATAAACCATTTATAAAAATGAGAAAAGAATACTCAAACGGAGAGTTGACCATTGTTTGGCAACCTAAAAAATGTATACATGCGGGAGTTTGTGTAAAGACCTTACCTGAGGTATACGACCCAAAAGAGACACCTTGGATTCAGCAGGGAAATGCAAAGACGGAGGAGTTGGTTCGTCAAATCGATGATTGTCCCTCAAAGGCATTGTCTTATTTCTTTAATGCCTCAGAATCATCGGGGATTTTTAGTGATAACAGGGAGAAAAAAAGATATGAACTGAAGTATAAAGGACATATAGCATTTATTGATTATATCCTTGCGAAAGGGAACATCTATTTGACACATACGGATGTTCCTACGGAGCTTGAAGGGCAGGGGGTTGGCTCAAGAATGGTACTTCAGGCCCTGGTTGATATTAAGAAAAAGGAATTGATTCTAATCCCCTTATGTCCATTTGTTGCGGGCTATCTTAAAAAGCATCCATACTGGAAAGAATTGGTGTTAAAAGGAATTAATATCGCTTAGCGTCTATATCGAAATCTGGAATGCAGGTTTTATTTATCCGGATCTTGTGAATCAGACTGGTCGAAAAAACCTTAAAAATTAGCCGTATCTTTAGAATGATAGCTGGCGCTCGTTACAAGTATCTTTTGATCATCCTGTTCTTTGTTCAGTTTAGCTGCACCTATGCGTTTTAATACTTCTTTATATGAATAATTCAAATCTTCCGTATCTCGCCTATAATTCATGGACGAATTCCAGAACGTATGTTCACCTGTTGCTGCAAATCATTGGCAAGACGCGTTTGGGCCTTACCGTAAGAAAGAATCATTGGTGGTATATTACGATTTATATTTCTTCAAAAGGGTTTAGTACCTTTACTATACCTGTAGATAATGGGCTTTCTAGTCTTGAAATAGAATTGGATGTGTTACAGCAAGCAGTTGTACTAACTCATAGCAGTAAAGGTAGCATTCAAATTGATCTCAGTCAGGGCCCTTCCATATCTGAATTTTACAAAAAATTTATGAGTGAATTAGATAGACTTGAACTATCACCCAGGTTTATCCAAAGACCTTTTGATATGGGGATTGATAAACCATTTGATCAGCTGGACAATTATAACTCAGTGAACTGGACAGCTATTGAGAAATTCTGGCAAATGATGCAATGGAACAATTCCATCTTTAAGGAGTTTAGCGGGCGCTTTTATGGAAAAACCTGCCCTGTGCAGATTTATTGGCATCATATGGATTTGGCAGTGACCAGATTCTCTGGTAAAAAACTGGCTCCTATGGATACGTCTGTACGTATTTCAGACCGTGATTCTTATTCTCATGAACAGATAAGTTTTGGTTTCTGGGTGGGAGATGAAAATGTACAAGAACCGGCCTATTATTCCTATGCATACCCTTCTCCTGATGGAATTGATAAAAAACCACTTATGCCTTCAACGGCAAATTGGGTTGATAGCAACGGCAGCCCTATGGCTTTTTTGCGCTATGAGGATGTCATAAAAACGGCCGATCCCAGGCAATCTGTTCTTGACTTTTTAGAAAGTGCGTATCAGTCAGGGGCTGAACTCGCAGGTTGGAATATAGAGGAGCTTACAACCCCTCCTTTAGAGCAATTATGATTGTTCCATCGTGCACAGATAAAGGGCTTAGAAGTCAATTAGAATCGATATAGAAATAATAATCAATGCTGTGACATCGCTAGATACACCTAGCAAGATGATGAGGCATCAAATGGACGTATTTGTTTGCAAGCGCAGGCTGTGAGTTCTTGTAAATTTATTTTAGTTGTCATTAAACTTTTACCAAAACTCAAAGTCTAAAAGCATAGAATATATATGTACGAAATAATTGAAAAAGTCCAATGAAAAAGAAAACATCCAAATTGAGGGTATTCGTTGATTTATTCTTTTTTGCATTGATGATCTTAGTGCTCATCCCCCAAACTACAGGAATCGCAATTCATGAATGGGCGAGTTTTATTATTCTTGCCCCCTTCGTTTTGCATGTTTTGATCAATTGGAAATGGATTGCCAGTAATTCCAGAAAAATTTTCAAAAAACAATCGGAAAAATCGCGTTTCGATTATGCTTTTAACTGGCTTCTGTATCTTTTAATGATCCTTGTAACTGTATCCGGAATTGTTATTTCAGAATCCGTTCTGCCCATCTTTGGAATTCATGTTGAACCTGACAGTTTTTGGTCAAAAATTCATGATGTGAGCGCAACACTATTTATGGCTTTTTTAGGAGTTCATTTGGCCTTGCATTGGAAATGGATCATAAATTCCCTGCGAAAATTACGATGGAAGACGGATCTGCATCATTTGACAAAAATTCGAGGCATCATTTTAGATCGATCGGCTCAACTTTTTATTTTTATTGGAATTAGTGTCCTGTTATCAATGGCTTTTTGGATGTTTGAATACAGTGATTGGGCACAAGAAATGAGATTAGGAGCGGGAAATAATGAAGTTGAAAGATCCAAGGAAATGCCAAAAAAATGGATGCTGTTCGTTTTACCCTTGCTAAAAGTTACTATATTGATGACTATTCCGGCCCTCCTTGCGGGCGGAGTAATCAGACTCAAAGATTATTTGAAAGTGCTGAAATCCAAGTCACGATAAGAATTGAACGTACTATGAAAAAAGCTTCTCAATCAAAAAATGCTGCTGGCGGTATCATTCTTTTAACAGCATTTGCTTCGATTGGTTATGCCATATTGCGTTATCATCTTCTTGGTCCGGTTCCCTGGAAGGACCTGGCTTTTTTCACCTTAAATAAAGGCGTTGCACTGTGTGCCTTTATATTGCTGACATTTAATTTCAGTTTTGGGCCTTTATATAATCTTGGAATGAAGATTCCTGATAGCTATCTAAATGCTCGAAAAGCTTTGGGTATGAGTGGATTTTTACTAGCATTGATCCATGTTCTGATGAGTTTTCTTTTGTTTAAACCTGAAGTGTATACCCAGTTTTTTGGCGGGGATGAAACGTTGAGCCTGGTGGGAGGATTAAGTATGCTGGGAGGCGTAATTGCCTTTGTCGTCTTATGGGGCTATAATTTAAGTTTTCAAACCCATCTCCGTGATGATGAAAAATTTATTCAATTTATTACCTCGAGAAACTTCCTTTTAACGGCAATGCTTTTTAGTTTGATACATGTTTTCTTTATGGGCTATAGCGGTTGGTTAAGACCCAATGACTGGCATGGCGGATTGCCACCCATTAGTTTGATTAGTTTTGTATTCTTTTTATGTATGTATGTGATTAATCTATTTGGTAGAAAGTAAAGCGAGGTCTTATGGTGCAAACAATGCCGGTGAAAATAGAAAGATTTGTTTTTGATTGCCTTGTGGCAGGCAAAGAACATGATCCATTGGTACTGTTTTTACATGGCTGGCCAGAATCATCATATATGTGGAAACGGCTGCTGTTGGAGTTTTCCGAAATGGGCTTTTATTGTGTGG
Organism: Lutimonas sp.; assembly: GCF_051011215.1. Taxonomy (NCBI): domain Bacteria; kingdom Pseudomonadati; phylum Bacteroidota; class Flavobacteriia; order Flavobacteriales; family Flavobacteriaceae; genus Lutimonas; species Lutimonas sp. The sequence goes on along the minus strand of NZ_JBPCUJ010000020.1, from coordinate 72,280 downwards.
CTCCTGATTTAAGGGGTTTTAGTAAAAATGCCTGCCCGAAAGGTAGAAAACATTATGCCTTAAATTACTTGGTTCAGGATGTCTTGGATATTGCAGATTCTTTTGGAAAGCCTAAATTCCATTTGGTAGGTCATGACTGGGGAGCAGCAATAGGCTGGAAACTTGTGCATGATTATAAGGATCGGATCCAGAGTTGGACAGGGATTTCCGTACCGCATCTTCAGGCCTTTGGAAAAGCCATCGTTCTTGATCCGGAGCAACAAAAAATGAGCCAGTATATAAGAAATTTTCAATGGCCCTTTTTACCAGAACGCCGCCTTCGAAAAGACGATTTTAAAATCTTAAGGAAGCTTTGGAAACATGCTGATTCGGAGGAGTTTCATTATAATTTATCGATTTTTAAAAATCCAAAACAACTTTCTGCCTCAATCAATTATTACCGAGGAAATTATAAGGATTTAAAGGTAGCTGCGGAAAGGCCAGTATTGGGTAATATTGATGTACCCACTTTATTTATTTGGGGAAACAAAGACCTTGCCATTGGGCGATACGCGGTTGATGAAAGTCATGTGTATATGAAAAATGACTATGATTTCATTGAACTTGATGCAGGTCATTGGTTAATTCAAACAGAATACGATCATTTAAAGAAAGCAATTACTGAGCATATCTTGAAGTACAAAAGTACCTGACCTGATTTTATCTCATCCATATTCATACATTTTTTTTTGGATAGAATAAGTATATTGCTTAGGTAAAAAGAGGTATAAGTTCATTGAGTACTTGTAACGCTGAACCATCATGCCTGCTTTAGAAAAGGAGCCTGAATAAAGTATCAAACAATTCTAAAAGAGTGAGCCAGGAAATTCACAGAACTACAAAAGGATTTTTTAATAAAGTCAATTCAGACAAGTATTTTTCCATACTTCTGGGTCTTATTTCGGGTTTTGCTGTTTTTTATATTTTATATTTTTTTGAAGCATATGGCATTCAAAAGGGCCTGTCTTATTCCGGGCATACCCATCTATTTAGAAGCGTCAGTTTTGGTATCTTGACAGGTGTTTATCTTATGTTTTTTGAATCAATACTTAAACCAAAATTGAATATAAATAAAATTAAGCAATTGATATTGTGGTATTTGTTTTTAATTTTTTTAGGAGTTAATTTAATTTTTTTACTCTTTAATTATTTTTGGAACTGGCAGGAATGGAATGTTGAAGCCTATGTACTTATCCTAAAGGAGTTTCCTTTGATTATGCTGTTGCCTTTGACTTTTTATCTTATTTTAAAAAAGATTCCCAAACAAAAAGAGGTGCAAGATGCACTGTTGGTTTTTCAATCTTCAAATGGGAAAGACCAGCTGCAGATTCCTTTGCAGGACTTTCTATTCGCAAATTCTTCGGAAAACTATATTACGATTTATTATACCCGTTATGATGCATCCAGGCAACATCTTATTCGAAAGCCTTTAAAAGTGTTGGAACAAGAATTAAAGAATCATACGTCTATTATGAGAAGCCATCGAAGTTTCCTTGTAAATAAAATTAATATTCAATCTGTCCAACAGGTTAAAGGCAAGGTTTTTATTGAAATGCAGCAAAAGAACATTCCAGTTTCCAAGGCGTATCAGGACAAATTTCTAAACTAAGTAATTATTCGTCACTTATATATGTTTTTAGTCCCAAAACCTCGAGTTTGTTGGGGATTTCAATTTTCGATTTTCATATTTGTCTAAAATATAAAGCAATGTTTGCCACAATATTGAGACTTTTAATATTCCTTATGCTCATTCAGATTAGTGGATGTCAGACAAAAGGCAGGAATGAATATTCAAGAGATACTTCTGATTCTATTGGGAAAATTGATTCACTCATTCAGAAACATTATGACCAGGATGATTTTCATGGCCAAGTGGTCATTAGTCATAACAGTGAAATTATTTATCAAAATAATGTGGGGCTTGCAAACAGGACCTGGAACATTCCAGTCGATGATGAAGTAAGATTCGATATTGCATCACTCAATAAATCAATGATTGCGGCTTTGACATTAAAAGCTGTGGAGGAGGAGCTTTTGAGCCTGGATGATCGCCTGGTAGATTTAATAGCTAATTTCTCTTATAAAGGGCAGTTTCACTCCGATATAACGTTACATCAATTACTCTCTCATACCGCCGGGTTACCGGATTATGATGCCATCCCGGCAGATTTAAAATTGAACAACTTTCGAAATTTTAAACGTCTGTATTTTTCAAATGAGGACTATGTGAATTTTATCAGTCAATTAGATCCGATCAACGATCCGGACCAACAGTTTTATTACAGTAATTTCTCTTACCATTTAATAGCGATTATAATCGAAAATACATATGGTAGACCCTTTTCGGAAATCTTAAAGGAAAAGCTTAGCCATCCTTTGGGCCTGAATAATACCTGTTCTGAATTAAACAACAGGAAAATCTCTTCTAAATTAGCGGAAGCATATACCTATGACAAAGAAACGAAGCAGTGGTCTAAAAATCCGTTTATAGATTTGAGTCTTGGAAGGCGTATCTTTTCTACAGCATCGGACCTGAATCGGTGGGCTCAGGTAATGGATAATCCAGGATATTTGAGCGCCCATTCCTTGGCATTGATGCAACAGAATCACCTGGAACATTTGAATGAAAAAACAAGTTACGGTTATGGATGGGTGGTGATTGATGCAGAAAACAAGAGTGTAATGGGAGATATAGGTATTGACAAACCTTATATTATTCATGGAGGAAGCACTGACGGATATAAAGCCATGCTTGTCAATATTAACAAAGGAGAATATGTACTAAGTTTTTTGAGTAATGTTGGAAACAGAACTCAGGAGGTGCAACTAACAAAAAAAATAATAAATATTTTAATTGACTAAATGATGAATAAACAATTCAAGCTCAAATTTGCAATAGTGTTGCTACTGGCAACGATTTCTGTCAGGGCTCAAAAAGAAAAACTTATCGGTTTCTGGGAGATCGAAAAGGTAGAAATAGGTGAAGAAAATATGACACCGGTTGCCAAATGGACCAAGATCAATACAGACGGCACCTATCAATCTGGAAATGGCTGGTTACAGAACTCCATGGGTACATGGAATTATAATCAGGAAGACAACACCTATTCGGCGAAGGATTCTCTGGATATTTTTGATGAATACGGAGGGTTTAAGGTTTCGTTTGATGAACAAAAGATGATTTGGGAACGTCAGGAAGATGGGATGAAGGTAAAAGTAAGCCTGAAAGCGATCGATAAACTGCCGATGTCACCCGCGGATTATCTGGAAGGCATGTGGAGGTTGCAGGACATTACAGATAATGCAATATCAGTTTTGGATGACTTTGATAAAGAACGGAGACACAAGTTATTTATTCGTTGGGACAGAATCTATTTGAATTTTAATCCAGCAGGAAAAAAGTTGTCAGGCTATTGGCATATAAACGGACATAAACCAGTCATCACATTGTTGCCTCACCAGGATGAGGAAAAGGCGGAAAGCTGGACTATAAAAGTGGATGAAAGAGAATTAATTATGACCGGAAGTTCAGATAGCAACAGAACAATTGTGAAAAGATATAAGAGGCAGAATCATTTTTAATGCCTATTCCGTCATTTCAGTAGTTCGGCAAATATATTGTGTTTCATCAATGAGACCCTTGATGCCCTTCTTGATCTTATCTATAAGGAAATCACTTCCTCCGATAAATGAAGGGGGCATGTTGTGGATGTAATTCAAGGTGTAATTGAAGGCCAGAGTTTGCCCATCATTCAAGGCATAATACCTGGAAATGGAGATTGACATTTTGCTGGTTTCCTGAAACATGACCTTTCCGTAATGATAATTATGTTGCACTACAATCAGACCGGGCGATTCGGTCATGCCGTCGTATTGTTTAAAATAGTGCTGTAATTCGGGATATTGTTCCTCTAATTCCTGATCAGAATAGAAATGCAAGGCGTAGTCAATTTCCGGAGCTCCGAAACCAACAGAAATATGATAAATACTATCAACCCTATTAATTTTTGCTGACGGCATCGTCAGCGCAATATAGCGAGGATCAGACAATCTATCTTCTGTGAAAAAATCAATGGACTTGTCTAAAACGTAGGCCACTTTGGTCAATAGAACATCATACTGTTCATCTCCTTTTCGATCCCAATAATGGTATAAGTCTAAAGGCTTTGCATGTTTTTGGAAAGAAAAAGAGCTGCCTTCAGAAGGTTGTTCGTCGCTTGCGGATCTTTTGAGCAGGGCATGGTAGAAAAAGATACTATCACTCGAATACTCTTCTTTGGAGAAGTCAAATTCAAGAGATTCAATAGGCTTCCAATTTAACTTTTGTCGCTGCTGGGCCACAGAAGTCAAGGCACTTAAAAAAAACATACACAACAATGAATATCTAATCATAGCTCGTAAAATATATAATAAATTCTGCGTTGCTCAGTCAGTAGTAGCTGTTTTGATTTAATGCAAAAGTAGCATTTTCGATGTAAATATTCCAAAAGAATTATGTTTCAATTTAATTCGATGGATTCTGGCCCGTTTTCAGTTTGAAAATAGACTCAATATTGAATATCAACCTTTCATTCGTACTCTTGTTTTTTGGTGCTATTAATTTATGAAGCATGGCTTAAAACCATCTTTTCAAATTTTTATCGATGGATTACGGGTTTTAGCAGGGATATAACCTTGTGTAAACCAGTTTAAAATTTGATTTTTGAAACCATCATTAAAACTTAAAAACATGCAAAATTTAGAATGGCTATTGTTACTGATCTCTATAATTTATATCGGGTTTAACCGGCCAATTAACCTTCAACTCAAAAAGAATTATGTAATTGGCTTATTGGTTGGAGTACTCCTTATTCATTTCCTGTTTAATGGGTATCGATGGCAAATGATTCCGGCTTATTTCTTGTGGGTTATTGCCTTGATCACAGCTATTAAACAATCAGACAGGAAGCCATCCATGGCCCTCAAGGTCCTTAAGATTATTGGTTTGACGATTGTGATAATTCTGGCCGTAGCTCTTCCTTCTTTGTTGCCAGTATTTGATTTACCAGAACCCAGAGGAGAATTTACAGTGGGAACCAAGGATATTTTATTGGAATTGGATCGAGATGAGCTGATCACTGCCGATAAAAATGATAAAAGAAGTTTTATGATCAAGGTTTGGTATCCTTCAAAAAGTATGGACGGTGAAAAAGACCTATATGTTGATCAAGCCGGAAGAAATGGGTTCGCGGTTAAGTATGGTTTAACTCCCTCCATGTTAAATTATCTCGATAAAGTGGATACCCATGTCTTTAGAGATATTGAAATAGCTGATGGGACCTTCCCAGTGCTTATTTTTTCTCATGGCTACAATTCTAAGGCTAATAGTTATTATGCCTTATTATCAGAATTGGCCAGTCGGGGCTATGTAATATTTGCCTTGAACCATACCTATGAGAGTACAGGTGCTACATTTCCCAATGGAGATTTAAAGTACTTTGACTATGAGTTCGCAAGTCAGATTGAATCTAATACCTGGCATATCATGGAGCCGGTAGTTGAGGCGTTTAAAAGTGATCTGAGCTACGAAGAAAGGCACCCCATCATTAAGACAGGTTTAACAACATACTTTGTGAGAGGTATGGTGGAGCGCTGGGCAGAAGATATTGTAGATGTTGTTGATGAATTGAATCAGTGGAATCAGGAAGGTTTTTTCCAGGGAAAACTGGATACCTCAAAAGTGGGTGTGTTTGGACATTCAAGAGGAGGAGGGGCTGCTGGAGAATCTTTGTTGATAGATGACAGGATTAAAGCAGGTGCAAATGTGGATGGCGTGCAGTGGGGACGCATCGTGGATACTGCCTTTGACAAGCCCTTTCTCTTTATATCAGCCGATTGGCCGGAAGAAAAAGACGATTTGAATTCTCACGCTTATATCAATAAAAGTACTGCTGTTTTTTATGATACCAGAATTTTAGAAACAGGGCACAGCAGTTTTATGGATATTCCTTTTATGATTCCTTTAGAAGCTTTGAGCCAGGCAGGAAGCATTGATCCGACACTCGGCATGGAAATAACTTCTAATATGGTTGCTTCTTTTTTTGACAAACACCTAAAAAGTGAACCCATTGATATGAAAAATCTTGATAAGAAATATGATATGCTTCGAATGAATATCTATTCGGGAGATTCTATTCCTTAAATCAGAAATAGGACAGTTTTTATTTATGGGTTTAATGTGCTGTTGGTTAAATATTTAGCTAACAGCACTTTATCTATTTATTGTTTTGAAGGATGCAATAGACACCATTCATTGCAATCAAAATCATCAATGTTTTCATTGATTATGTTGTTTGATCCTGCCGGGTATTAGCTTAAAAAATGTATTTTTATTTTTTAAATATGATAGCAATGCGTTTTTATAATTCTACCCTCGGTCTGCAGTCCTTATTACTTTGTGCTTTCTTACTTTTTAGTTGTTCGAAATCCGTGAAAAAAGAGAAAAAGGAGCAGACACAAACTGTCAAATACCCTAGTGAGGTCATACCATTTATGGATCAATGGAGCATATTGCTGGGAGATGGTACTCGTACGGATCAATTGATCGATTTTGAAAAAAAGAATTTTTTCTATGTGAGGAATGACGGAAGTTCTAATTGGGTTGTTTATAAAACACCAAATTCAGGAATAACCTCCAGAACTTCGAGCAATACCAGATCGGAATTAGGACAAACAAAACACTGGATTCCTGAAACAGGAGGTAAATTGACAGGGACATTAAAAGTGATGCATGTTTCGACTTCAGGTGATGCAAGAGTAGCGGCTGCCTATTCTGTGGTGGTGGGTCAAATTCACAGCGATGAGGGACATGAAAATGAACCTTTAAAGATTTTTTACAAGAAATTTCCTGGCCATGAAAAAGGATCTGTATTTTGGAACTATGAAATAAATACCGAAGGAGATAATTCAATGAGGTGGGACTATTCTTCGGCAGTATGGGGTTATGATATGTCGGTAGTCGGTTCAGATCCTGGAACCTATCCTGAAGAACCAGAAGATGGTGTTGCCTTAGGCGAAGAATTTAGCTATGAGGTAAACGTATACCAGGGTGTCATGTATTTAACTTTTTCCAGTGAGGGTCATAAGACGGTTAAGTTTACAAAGAACTTATTGAAATCTGATTTCGCGACCAAAGAAGATATTCCTGAACAGATTTTAACCTTATATGCCTCTATTGGCCGTGACGGTGTTGAGCGAGATACTGCCTATGCGGGTGAAATACAGTATTTTAAACAAGGTGCCTATAACCAAACCAACGGTAAGGATCCTGAAAAGAATATTGTTTCGAATTCAGGATCAGAAACCTATGACGGTGATATCGCCAAGCAATATGCAAATGGTTGTTATGCCGAGGTTTGGTTTAAAGATGCGACCCTAGGTGAAGGATCGGATCCGGAAAAGTAATAGACGGACCGACAGCAAGAAGACCGATAAGGATGAACTAAGGAATAATCACTAAATTGGCTTTGATAATTTGCAAAAAGATTATGGTATCCATGACTCAAAATCTTTAATCAATAACAAGCCCATGAAATCTATTCAATTTGCAGGCTTCCTGCTATTGCTCATCTCATTAAATTCCTATGCTCAATTTAGTTTTGATACCTATGCCTTGCATCAGTTGAATATTATTGATGTAAATGAAAAGATTATTTTAAAGGATTATTCGATTGTCATTCATCAGGATGAAATTTTGAACATACTCCCTAGTCAAAACTATGTCGCGAATGACAGTACCCATTCCATTTATTTAAAAAACAAATATGTGGTGCCCGGATTGATTGATGCCCATGTACATTTTGCAACAGATCCAACCCGAGAAAGAAGAGACCATGCAGAAATGGTGCTCAAGGAAATGCTTTTGACAGGTATTACCTCCGTGAGGGATATGGCTGGTGATGCTCGTGCCTTGTCGAGTCTGGCTCGAAACACCTTGGTGGGGGATGTCGACGGTCCCAATATTTACTATTCGGCCTTAATGGCGGGACCTGAATTTTTCACTGATCCCAGAACGGTTGCCTCCGCTCAGGGAGGAGTGAGTGGAAGGATGTCCTATATGAAGCAGATAGACAGTACTTCTAATCTAATGATTGAAGTGGCACAAGCCAAAGGAACCGGAGCATCAGGTATAAAATTATATGCCAACCTATCAGCTACGGAGATTAAGAATATTGTAACAGAGGCCAAGAAGCAAGACATCGTTGTCTGGTCTCATGCTGCCTTAAATCCAACCAAGCCATCAGATGTAATTGCTTCGGGGGTTGTTTCAGTTTCTCATGCAAATATGTTGCTATATGAAGACTATCTTTCTGACAAAAATTTAAAGGAACGCTGGGAACGTCATGCTGAGGTTGAAAATGACTCCCTATTTTGGGATAAGGAATTTAAAAAGTTAGATTTTACAGTCTTGTATAAGGCCATGGTGAACAATGACGTTGTTTTAGATGCTACTACCACAGTGCTGGAAAAATATGCGGAAAGACCGAAATATACGTGGGTATATGAAATAGGGAAACGAATCATTGCTCAAGCGGCGGAAAATAATGTAATGATTGCGGCAGGCAGTGATTCAGACCAAAAGACTTTTGTTCAATATGAAATGAAATTATTGGTGGAGCAATGCCATATGAGTCCTATGGAGGCTTTGGTGGCCGCAACAAAGCATTCTGCAAAAGCGACGGGCATTTTGGCGTCCGAGGGCACAATTGAGAAAGGTAAAAAGGCCAACTTGTTATTTTTGAATGCTGATCCTACTAAGGATATTGATCAAATTGAGGATGTTTTTATGGTGGTCAAAAATGGTAAGTTATACAAGCCATAGCTAATGATTTTAATGTCGGTTTGACAAAGAATGATTTTTAAATCATTATTCATTTGATAGCGGGAAGTTTTGATGTTACAGATTTTAAGGAATTATGGAAAAACAATATCATGTATTAAACGGAGATGCTCTGAAAGAGGTATTTCCCGAAGATATTGAAGGGAGCATCATAGTGATGAGGGAGTGCTTGATTGACGGAGATTTGAATGGTGCAACGCCTGAAGCTTTTTTTGAAACCAGAGCAACATTTCTCAGTGAAAATTACGGAGGTAGTAAACAAGATTATTTTGATAAGGTAGTAACAGAATTTGATAAAATTAGAAGCATATCGGAAGAGAGTGAAGTGAACCTTTGGTTTGAGGATGATCTTTTTTGTCAGGTAAATTTTTGGTTTATCGCCCACCTCCTTGTTCAGTATCGAATAAAAAACAGCGTCTATTTGATAAGGCCTGAGGGGCATCATCAATATGGATTTGGAGGTCTGTCTGAAACAGCACTTCTCAATGTCCATAAGCAAAGGGTTCAATTGAATCACCTGGAAGCTATTGCTGATCTCTGGGGCTTTTATCGGGACGAGAATTCTCAAGAATTACTGAAAGCAGCGATAGAACTTGAAGCTGTTTATCCATATATCTTAAAGGCGGTTAGGGCGCATATAGATCGGATCCCAAAAGAAGGTGATGAAGGAAGGCCGACAAGGTCCTTAAGGGCTATCATGAAAGAGCTAAATACCCGGGATTTTGGTCAGATTTTTACCGAATTCAATAAGCGTGAGCCTATTTATGGTTTTGGGGATCTACAGGTGAGAAGACTGCTGGAGCGAATTATAAATGCTTAAATTATTAAAAATAAATAGTATTTAATGTGTTGTTTTTCAGCACGATAATATTATTTTTTAAAATATTTAGTTAAACCTGTAATAATTTTGAGTTTCAACCACTCATTGAAATAAATACTATTGAGTACCGATTTTTATACCACATACATTTTTCCTCATTCTGGAATCATCATAAAGCTATGCCGGGCCTATACCAACTCCCAGGAGGATTTTGAAGATTATTACCAGGAAGTATGTTTGCAGATATTTAGAAGCAGAGAGAGTTTTCGGGAGGAATCCAAATGGAGTACCTGGGTGTATCGTGTTTCTTTAAATGTTTGCCTCACCTTGCTTAAGAAAAAGAAGAATAGCAAACAGTATTTTGTTTCTGATGCCTTACCTGTTCAGGAAACGGAAGATAATTATGCTTTTTCAGATGAATCTCTGAATTTGCTCTATGATGCGATTCGAAAATTATCAGAAATAGACAGGGCCGTTATCACGCTTTATTTAGAAGAGAGGCCTTACAAAGAGATTGCTGCTGTTATTGGTACCAGTCCGAATAATATCGGGGTACGTGTTACCCGAATAAAAACAAGATTAAAAAAAATACTGGATGGAAAGATCAATTGAAAATATTTGGAAAGAGGGTTTTCTCAAAAGTGATGCACTTGTGGCTCCAAAAGTAGTAGACCTTTACAATAAAAAGTCAATACATATTATTGACAAATTCAAACGAATGTTTCGAATTAACCTGATCGCTATTGTGGTGTTTTCCTTTGTCGCTTTAGTGATGTCATTTTATATAGGAATTCCAATTATGGGCTCCATCTTTTTTATCACGCTAACAGCGCTTGTTATTGTCAATAAGAAGCTGTTGAATGGATTGGAAGAAATTGATAAAGGCGAAAATAGTTATGAATATTTAAAAGACTTTAATAATTGGGTGGATAAGCAGGTATCTGTCAATAAAAGAATATCTCGATTTTTATACCCTGTGATCTTTATGTCCATGGTTTTGGGTTTCTATTTTAAAGATGCAGAAGGAATGTATCTGGGGGAACGACTTATCATTCATCAATTGAATCATTTTCCGGATATGATACTCATTTTCGGAATCCCATTGGTTGGAGTCATCGGGGTTGTTGTTGTGATCGGTTTGCTTGCTTTTTTTGGAACGCGAATCTATGAATGGGATTTAAATTTAGTGTATGGCAGAATATTTAAAAAACTTCATGAATTGCTAAAGGATGTTGAAGAATTGAGAGACTGATAAGGGCTGGGAACTCCTTGTTTCCATCTTTTCTGAAAAAAAAATTGAGCTACCTGTAATAATTCGTAGTCTCGGAATACCTATTAAGAAAAACAATAATTATGACACTAACAGAAGCACGAAATTATTTTGAAAATTTAATTTCAGAAAATCCGAAAAAAGCAAAACTGAAGATCTACAAAGTTTATACGCATATTATCTCTGAACTTGAAAAAAGAGAATTTTCGACAGATCAATTAGAACTGATCACTACAGAACTTGAAAAAATCGTTAAAGAAGCCGGGCAGAATGACAGAAACCGTTCCCTTAAAAAAAGACAGGAGTCTTTTAAAGCATTTTTAAACGATAAATTTTCTCTCACCCTAAAGGACCATTATACAAATAAAGGAATAGCATTAGGAATGACTTTTGGAATGGTATTCGGGATCATATTTTTACGTGATATGGAAAGATCTTTAGGGCTGGCGATGGGGCTCTCTTTCGGAATGATGATTGGCTATGGTGTAGGAAAGTACCTGGATCAAAAAGCCAGCAAAGAATCAAAAGTGATCTAAGAAGTTCCTATGAAAATGAGGTGTAACATAGATCGGTTTGGGTCGTCTCATAAGAAGTAAACTCAATTGTTACCTTCTAAATGGTAAGAATTTAAATAGGACGCTTTAAACAGAATTGATGAAAATAGTGGTTGTAGGTGCCAGTGGTGCTACCGGAATGAAATTGGTCGAAGAATTACTCGAGTTAAAGCACGAAGTACATATTGTAGTTCGTTCGATTGAAAAGTTGCCTGAGTCGTGGAAAAATAATGCAGCAATATCATTGCGGGAGGCTAACTTGTTAGATCTTGACAATGAATCCCTTATGGATCTTGTTAGAAACTGTGATGCTGTAGCCTCCTGTTTAGGTCATAATCTTAACTTTAAAGGCATTTATGGAGCACCAAGAAAATTGGTGACTGAGGCCACGAGTCGATTATGTAAAGCTATAGAAGCTTTACAAGCTGAAAAAAAGGTAAAATTCGTCCTGATGAATACGACTGGCAATCGGAATCCCAGTGCAGGTGAACAAATTTCATTGGGTCAACAATTGGTAATTGGTCTCTTACGCCTGCTATTGCCACCTCATGTTGATAATGAACAGGCTGCTGCGTATTTGTTGAATGAAATAGGAGCGGCGTCTCCATCTGTAGAATGGGTTGTCGTAAGACCTGACAATTTGATAGATGAGGAAGAGGTGTCTTCCTATGATACCTATGCGTCTCCAATCCGAAGCGCTATTTTTGATCCGGGTAAAACCAGTCGGATTAATGTAGCCCATTTTATGTCCCAATTAATTGATAATACTGATTTATGGCAGCAATGGAAAGGACAAATGCCTGTGATATATAATTCATCAGGCAATAGTTGAGTGAAATGATCTTTAATTGGCAGGTTCAGGTAACTTCTTTGTCTTAATGACGTCTCATTTTAGAACAAGACCCCAGATTTAATTATGAATAATAAGTATTTGTTTCGATGCCTGCTGTTTTTATTCACGGCGCTACCTGCTAATGCGCAAGTAACGACTGTTTTAAATGATGTGAGATTTTACGAATCGGTGGATGAAACGAAGCATAAAGTGGATGCTATTGCCGAAAGCACACAATTGTTTTCATTTTCTTCGCCTAATTTCCCTATAGCGGCGCAACTTGAGACACATTTGGTTGCAAAGCAGGTCATTGTTGGAAGCGATACGCTGGATAAGGTTGTTTTTACATTTGCTGATAATCGCTTAACATATATTCAAGCCGAGGGTGAGGTGATCAATGGCTTAGGAAATAAAACCAAATCAGAACAACAGACCTATATGCACTATCAAATCTATGCATCAGATTTGTTGTTTATTGACCTTGACAAAGATATGGCCTGGCTTCTGACTGAAGAGGCAACGCATCCTAATTTGTTTACCTGGAACAATCCATATTTATCTGCATCGGAAAACAAGCAAGTGGTCTATAATCCCTCTGTCAAACTTCCTGAAATTGTGAAAATGGGCCGCAGTGTGGAAGAATTATTGCCTTTGATTCAAGAGCAAGGTTCTCTGGTTCAGGTGGAAAAATTAAAAGAAACTCCAAGCTATTCGCAAACACAGGTGAATGGATTTGGAATCGAGTATGCCGGTTTTCCTAGGAAGTTTGAATTTCGATTTGAGAACGGAAAATTACAGAAGGTGTGGATTTTAACGGGAAAGGAGGAGGAGAAAAGGCTCTATCAGGATTTAATCCAAGAATTTGGCGGCGCCATTTTTAGGAATGAAGATTGGGATGTTTTTAAAGATTGGACCGTCCTTCTCAGAAAGGACAAACCTGAGATACTGTTATTATCTGATGAACTTGCGCAGCGATTTAAGAGGAGGTATGTTGATGAAGAATAAATTACATAGAATTCAATTGATTTATACGATCTGACTTTTTGAATATGGTCAGCATCAATTATCTTAGCAACTCTAAACTGATTAATTAAAAAATATGAGTACGAGCCCTGAACACGACGAAAGGATTGCAAAAATGACATTTGCATCTGTTTATCCACATTATGTGACGAGAATTGAAAAGAATGGAAGAACAAAGGATGAATTGCATGAGGTCATCGAATGGCTTACTGGTTTTAACGCTGATGACATACAAAACTGGATCGATAAGAAGGCTACTTTTAAGGAACTTTTTGAGGCGGCAGAGATCAATGAAAATGCGGCATTGATCAAAGGCGTGATCTGTGGGTATCGTATCGAAGAAATTGAAACTCCCTTAACCAAAGAAGTGAGGTATCTGGATAAGTTGATAGATGAATTAGCCAAAGGTAGAAAAATGGAAAAAATTCTTCGTTCTTAAAGTTAAATTGATAGGGGAAGTATTAGTACATTATTTTTCCAAATAAAAACGATAAAGACTAATTGTTATGAAATATCTAAAGAGGGGAATAGTAGTATGTTGTGTTGTGTTATTGACACTAGCATCTCTAACTGCTCAGACAACACCAATTGCGTCAAATGCCTTTGAATTTATGATTCATTCAAAAGTGCTCAATGAGGACCGCAGTTGTCTTATTCAATTGCCCGAGAATTATTATGCATCTGAAAATGATGAGGCATATCCAGTTTTAATATTATTGGATGGGGCTGTATTTTTTAAGACAACCGCTGGAGTGGTTCACTTTATGAGTTCCGCTCGGAATCGAAATTATTTCATGCCGGAAACCATCATTGTGGCGATAGAGAATGTTGATCGTGAACGCGATTTTACTGTGACGAAGATTAAGACCAAACGAAAGAATACCATGGGAGGTGGTTGGAGTTTTTTAGAATTTATTGAAAAGGAATTGGTTCCATATGTAGATGAAAATTACAGAACCATTGATGAAAGAACGCTGGTAGGTCATTCGTTGGGAGGCCTGCTTGCCGTCAATGCCTATATCGATGAAAACAGTATTTTTAATAGTTTTCTGGCCATTGATCCAAGTATTTGGTGGGATGAGCAAATGATGAATGATAAGGTCGCTGCTGTTACACCTGCATCATTTCGAAAGAAATTATATATCGCATCAGCGAATCGCGGAGAAGGGAATAATGGCAAAAATAAAGGGCGACATGATACCTTCTATGCCTTGTTAAATCGAAAGTCGGTAGAACCGCTACAGGCTGAGATTGACTATTTTGAAAGTGAGGATCACAGATCTGTTCCCTTGGTAGCCTTGTATGAAGGATTACGCTTTTTAAACAATGATGCGAATTAATAATACTTCTTATATCTTATGAATCCCCCAATCAAAAATCTAAAAAAGATCTGCCTGTATGTGCTCGTTAGTCTGTCTATGTTATTGTATGTAGATGCGAAGGGGCAGGAAACAATTCTTACGGGTACTGTCATTGATGCAGAAACACTTGAAATACTTCCCTATGTCAATATCGGCATAAAGAAAAAAGGGATCGGAACTGTGTCGGATGTTAAGGGTAAATTTAAATTAAAATTGGATCCTTCTCAGTATCAAAATGACACTCTCATATTTTCTCACATTGGTTTTGAGACTCAGAAAGTGCCTTTGAAAGAATTTGATGGACTGGTGGAAATAAGAATGAGATCTGTGATCAATGATCTGCAGGAAGTTGTAGTCTTGGGAAAGGCACCTAAAGAAAAGAAAATAGGGAGACATTCCAAGGGCCTTGGATTGACCCATGCTAATTTTTATACCTACTATGAGAAGGGGGTAGATGACAGGTTAAGTAAAGAAAAAGGCATGAAATTCAGAATTAAAAAGAATTGCTTTCTCAAAAGTCTGAATTTTAATGTTTCTTCCAATGAATTTGAATCCTTGAAATTCCGAATCAATTTTTACAAACTTGAAGATGGTATTCCAACCGAATTAATTGTGAAAAAAAATATCATTTTTGAAATTAACAATGCCTTCTTAGGATGGTTTAGTGTGGATTTGCAGCCCTATGAGATATATCTGGAAAAAGAGTTGGAAGATGTAGTGGTCAGTATACAATGGGTCGAAAGTGTGAAGCTGAATGAAAAAAGTAAGTATTTTTCCTTGTCTACAGCAACATCAGCTACAGAGAAGGCTTACTCCAGAGATAAGGCCATGGATTCATGGACCTCCCATGGCCAAAGTATGAGTTTTTACCTTGATGCTTTGTGCAATTGATACGTGAATTAACAATGGAAGCAGAAAAAATTAATCGAATCGTTTTTAAAGAGAATTAATTGACTAATGGAAAAGTTAAAAACCTATTTTAATTGGAGTTCGGGAAAAGATGCTGCTTTGGCCTTGTATCATTTGAAAAAGAACCATGCGTATCAAATTGATGGGTTGCTTACCACAATCAATGGATATCACAACAGGGTTAGCATGCATGGTCTAAGAAGGGAACTACTCGAAAGGCAAGTGCAAGAGCTTGAACTGCCTTTGCGTATCATTGAACTTCCCGAAGAACCAAGCATGGAGGTGTACAATCAAGCCATGGAGCAAACGGTGAAACTGTTAAACGTGGAAGGGTATTCACATGCTGCTTTTGGAGATATATTTCTGGAAGATCTGCGTGCATATCGTGAAGAGCAATTGAAAAAGTATGATATCAGCTGTTGCTTTCCCTTGTGGAAAAGAAATACAAAAGAACTTATTGCAGAGTTTTTGAGTCTTGGGTTTAAAGCGGTTGTTATTTGTGTGAAAGACGAATTCCTGGATGCTTCTTTTGCTGGTCGTGAACTTGATGCTGACTTTGTCAAGGATTTACCATCTACTGTTGATCCCTGTGGAGAGTATGGGGAATTTCATACTTTTTGCTATGACGGTCCCATATTTAATAACCCTGTTGACTTTTCAATTGGGGAAAAGGTATTTAGATCGTATAAAAATCCGGATAAGGAGGCTGATATTAAGGCAACAGAAATGGGTTTTTGGTTCTGTGATCTTATCCCAAAATAAATGATAGCTCTTGAATTTCTGACTGGCACTGCAAAGTTTTGATTATATTTGCACCTTTGAAAAATTCATTCAGAAAGAAGAAGAAATTTGAATTAAAATACTCATAAACAGATTTTTATGACGTTTTTATTTCAATGATATAATAAAATAAAAATAACACAGAAACAACTAATAGTATCACTAATGGAGAAGAAAACACTTGAGCAGGAGGGGCTTAAAAAGATAAGAACAGATTTTGCCTATTTGATTGCCACCTTCAAGGAAATGCTTGAATCCTTAGGAGAAGCCGATTTAGCAGCAATGATTCCTTTGGATCATGATGATTCACCAATTCCTAATGGCAAAGTTTCAGATGAAAAGCTGGCACAGGCCATTGGTATCTCATTTGAGCTGTTGAATGCAGTTGAAGAGAATGCAGCGACCCAGTTCAGGAGAAAAACGGAAACCAGATTGGGCTTGGAAACGACCAGAGGCTCTTGGGCAGAAACCTTGAATTTATGGAAATCATCCGGGGTATCAGAACAAGAAATGCTGAACCTGTTTCCAAAAATCAAAGTGGTACCTGTATTAACAGCTCACCCGACCGAGGCAAAACGGCTTACAGTCTTAGATATTCACAGGGAACTGTATATGTTGTTGGTCAAAAACGAAAACCCCTTATGGTCGACTTCTGAAAAAGCAGCGATTCGGCAAGAGATAAAAAGTTTGTTAGAGCGTTGGTGGCGAACTGGAGAAATCTATCTCGAGAAACCGAGCTTGGCGGATGAACGCAGCAATGTGATGCATTATTTTGTGAATGTGTTTCCAGAAGCGCTGCGATTGACAGATCAGCGATTGCTCAATGCATGGAAGGATGCAGGTTTCGATGCCAAGAAACTTGATCAACCCCATACATATCCAAACATAGAATTTGGAAGCTGGGTTGGTGGTGACAGAGATGGGCATCCTTTTGTGACTCCTGAGTTTACAGGAGAAACCTTAGAATTACATCGCAAGGCTGCCTTAAAGATCTTAAGAAAGGAGCTGGTTCAATTGGCACAGAAACTGAGTTTTTCTATGTATCAGAATGAATTTTCATCTGTGTTTTTAAAGAATATCGAAGAAATAGCAGCTGATTTGGGAGAAGCTGGTAAATGGGCATTGGAGCGCAACCCTTCTGAACCCGTTCGTCAATTTATCAACCTTATGATCGTCAGACTTGATAATACCCTGAAGGCCAAAGGCGCATTGGATGCAAAACAGCATTTCCAGAGGCCTGATGATTTCGCCAATGAATTGAGCAAGCTGCGAGGAGTACTGGATGAATTAGAGGCTGGTGAAATTGCCAGAGAGTATTTGTTTCCACTGGAGAGAGAACTCAGTAGTTTCGGGTTTCATTTGGCTAAGCTGGATATCAGACAGAACAGTGAATACCATGAAAAAGCCATCAGTCAGATATTAAAAGCTTCTGGTTTTCAAGACGCTGATTATGCGAGTTGGTCAGAAGCAAAAAGACTTTCTTTTATCAACGAGGAATTAAAAAGTAAACGCCCTTTTTTAGTGGCGAATTCTACCTGTGGAACAGAGGCTGACAACGTACTGGGTTATTTTAATGAAGTAAAAAAGTACGTCGATAAATATGGTGAGGACGGACTGGGTTCAATTATTGTCAGTATGACAAGAAGTTTAAGTGACTTGCTGGTTGTATTCTTGTTTTTACGTGAAGTGGGACTTCAGGAATCAAGCCTTCCGGTAGTACCTCTTTTAGAAACCATTGATGATCTGCATGCAGGTCCGGAAATATTGACCTCATTTTTAGAACACCCGGTGGTTAAGGCAAAAATAAAAGATAAAGATTCTTTTGTTCAAGGTGTGATGCTCGGTTATAGTGACAGTAATAAAGATGGAGGTATCTGGACAAGCAGGTGGACAATTTACAAGGCAGAAGAAGCACTAACCAAGGTGGGAGATGACCTAGGGATTCAACTTCGATTCTTCCATGGAAGAGGTGGAACTATTAGCAGGGGTGGTGGAAAAATTCATCGATTTTTGGAAAGTATGCCTGCAGGATCTTTGAGCGGTCATATCAAAATGACTGTACAAGGTGAAACCATCGCGAATCAGTTTGCTAACAGGTTAAATGCCTGCTATAATTTAGAGATGATGATTTCGGGAACTGCCCGACAAGCAATGATACCGGTTCAAAAAGATAATGATCAAAAAATAATTGGTATCATGGACCGGCTTGTACATATGTCTCGAGTGCAATACAGGCAACTTCTGGACCATCCTAAATTTATAGAATTCTATAGTCAGGCGACGCCAATAGATGTTTTAGAACATAGTAAAATTGGATCCAGACCAGCAAGAAGAACAGGGCAACGATCCTTAAATGATTTACGTTCTATTCCTTGGGTATTCAGTTGGAATCAATCGAGGTTTAATTTGACAGGTTGGTTTGGAACTGGCACGGCCTTGGGTAAATTTAAGGAAGAATTCCCTGAAGATTTTGAATATATGAAGGGGGTTGCACAGGACTGGCCATTTTTAAAATTTGGTTTGATTCAGATAGAAACAAACCTTCTGAATTCGGACACCGGTATCATGAAAGAATTTGCAGATTTGGTAATTGACCCTGCTGTAAAAAATGAATTGATGGCACTTATTTTGGGAGACTATACGATGTGTTTGGAACAAATTGAAGATCTGATGGGAACCTCGGTAGAAGACAGAAGGTTGTCTAGATTGGAGAATAATAAGCTGAGAAGAGAAGCCTTGGCAACCCTTCACGAGCTCCAAATAAAAACACTCACAAATTGGCGAATGAATGTAGAAAGTGATTCCGAAGAGGAACATCAGTTGCTTTTAATGTTACTGTTATTGGTAAACGCTTTGTCCGGTGGTTTAAAAGGAACGGGATAGTGTAGAGGAAACCAGGATTACCATTAGTCGATACATAGGAAAATAAACAAGGTGGAGAATCTGTTTTAAGACTTAAAAGAAAAATGAATTATAGAAAAGTAGCAATCAAGGATCTGAACGAATTGTCTGGTTTGTTTGATCAGTATAGGGTGTTTTATAGAAAGAAAACTGACATCGCAGGTGCCAAGGCTTTTTTAGCCGAAAGACTAACCGCACAGGATTCTGAAATTTTTGTTGCTGATACAGACAATGGTCTGGCTGGTTTTGTTCAGTTATATCCCTTGTTTTCGTCCACACGAATGAAAAAATTATGGCTGTTGAATGATCTTTTTGTCAGTCCTGCATACAGAAGCCAAGGGGTCTCCATCGGACTCATTGAACAGGCAAAAAAGCTTGTAAGAGAAAGTGCTGCCTGTGGCATGTTTTTAGAAACTGAAAAATCAAATTTAGTAGGTAACAATTTGTATCCGAAGACGGGCTTTAGCTTAAATGAAGGATCGAACTTTTATGAATGGAACCATGACTAAATTAATGCAGAGGTCGTTATTTAAATCAATAGAAGGAAAGAAAGAGGTTTTGAATCTTTATGATGAAAAATTAAAGGCCCTCAACCTTGAGGTTACGAGCATATCTGTAAATACTTCTTTTGGTGAAACGAATATTTTAATAAGCGGAGCAGAAAATGCTCCTCCCATTATTGTGGTGCACGGATCGAATGGATGCGCACCGATTGCCCTTGAAACATATCATAAGTTGCCTTCAAAATTTAGAGTCTATGCCGTTGATGTCCTCGCACAACCGAACAAAAGTGCAGAGGTCAGACTGAGTATGAAGGATGCATCCTATGGCAAGTGGATGAATGAAATCATGCAGTCTTTGGATGTATCAAATGTAACTTTAGCTGGCTTTTCCTTTGGAGGACTGGTTATCTTAAAGACCCTTGAATATGATGAAAGCAGGGTTAAAGAGGTGTTTTTATCTGCACCTGCCTATATTGTAAACGGGAATCCATTGAAGGCTTTGTTCAAGATTTTTATACCTATGAAGAGGTTTATCAAAACAAAGAATACCAGGTATATAGAAAAGTTTCTGGCGCAGCTGTTTACGGATCGTGATGAATTCGCTTTAAGATTTCTGTCAAGCGTGTTTTTGAATTTTACCATGGATTTTAGCCCGGTACCTCTGATAAAAAAAGAACGAGCACAACTGATTAAAACACCAATCTCTATTTTTGCTGCCAAGCATGACCTTATTTTTCCCGGAGAGAAAATGATAAAAAGAGCCAGAACTATATTTCCTTCCTTAAAGGAAGCTGAATTATTACTGAATTCCAAGCATGTGCAAAACAGTGAGGACAATCAGTATATTGAGGATAAAATACTGGCGACTCTTAAGCAGTAAGCATTTATTCTGCCGAAGGATGGAGCTTTTTCAGGACTTTTTTTTACATTAGATAGCTCATTTAAAGTCCACTTCATGGTATTAATTGAATTCGTAAAAAGGACCTTTTTGGTTGTGATAATCTGTTCGGTTTTCTTTGGTCAAGCTGCCTGCAATGAAAATGTCAAACCTGCAGAAAAGAAAAAGGTTGTTGATAATGAATCTTTTGAAGGCAATGATTTTCAAGAGTTTACAAAAGAAGATTTGCATGGTTTTGTATGGATGCATGAACCGGCTTCTTTCAATATACAAGACAATGTCCTGCAGATAGAGGTAGGGGCTAAAACAGATTTTTTCAATGATCCCGGTACAGGAGCTATTACAGGAACAGCTCCTTTTTTATATAAAGAACAAAGCGGTGATTTTGTTGCTACAGCATTGGTAAAGCCGGATTTCAAAGACATGTGGAATGCGGTATCTATCATGATTTATTTGAATGAAAAGAATTGGATAAAATTTGCCTTTGAAAATTCAGATGCTACCGGGAAAGGAATTGTTACGGTGGTCACCAGGGATGTATCTGACGATGCCAATGGTGTTATTTTGACCAATGAAGACATGATCTGGCTTAAAATTGCAAGAAAAGACAATTTGTATGCCATGCATTGGTCAACAGATGGAGTTGATTATAAAATGGCTCGTTTAGCGGCCATGGCACCTGTTGATACTGTTAAAGTGGGCATAGAAGCTCAGTGTCCTGCAGGAGAAGAGGCCCTGCATGAAGTATTGTATTTTTCTCTTGAGAAAGAAAGCGTTGCAGATCTTAGAAAACTACAAAGTAATTAGATTTTTGTAACTTTAAATCATATCCATACATTAGTTTAACCACTTAACTATACTAAAATGAATATTGTAGAAAATAATAAACGAGGGATTTTTATCGTCTGTTCTTTTGGTTTGTTGTTGATGATACCTGTGTTAGCCATGCAACTTACAGATGAGGTAAACTGGACTATTGGTGATTTTATAGTTGCCGGGTTACTACTTATGAGTACTGGTTTTTTTCTTGAAATTATTTTAAGAAAGGTTAAAAATAAAAAGCAACGCATCCTTTTGGGCTTTGTTCTGTTCTTAGCGCTTGTGCTCTTGTGGGCAGAACTGGCAGTTGGAATTTTTGACTCTCCTCTGAGCGGCAGTTGATTTGGAACTGCTGTTGTAATGCCAAGAGTTTTAATTTCCTTTTTCGGATTTGATGCTTTTTTCCCGCCACCAGGTGGCCAGGGATGAGCCTGAGATATTCATCCAGGGACCAAAAATGGCAGGAGCCAGGCCAACGGTAGCGACTTTGCCCATTTCCAGGGCAATCCCTGATGCGAGCCCTCCATTTTGCATACCCACTTCAAGTGCAATCGTTCTACAGTCCTGCTCTGGCAATCTAAAAAGTCGGCAGGCCCAATACCCAAGCAGGTACCCAAGAGAATTATGAATGATGGCTGCAGCTACCAAGGCCAGACCGATGGCAAGGATGCTGTCTCTTCCTGCTGCCGTAATAATGGTAATGATAAAGGCGATTCCTGCCATGGATACTAATGGCATGGATTTATCGAGCCATTTGGCCTTGCCATGGAAGAAATGATTGAAAATCAATCCCGCAATAATTGGAAGAATTACAATTTTTGTAATACTCCATACCATGGCCCAGAAATCAATGGGTACAAATTCACCCGCAAGCAGTTCCATCAATAATGGAGTCATCAATGGGGCGAGTAAGGTTGCGCAGGCAGTTAAGGTGACCGACAAAGCTAAATTTGCTTTGGCGATATACGACATCACGTTGGATGCAAGTCCGCTGGGAGAGGCACCCACCAAAATAATCCCCGCAGCAATTTCCGGAGGAAAACCAAATGCATAGGCTATTGAAGTTCCAACAAGTGGCATAATAGTAAACTGGCAAACAATGCCGATACCTACTGCTTTGGGCATTTTAATGACACCAACAAAATCTTTTAAATGCATGGCTGTTCCCATGCCAAACATAATGAGCTGCAGCAATGGAACAATGAGGTCTTTTAGTTCAAACGTCCCCCATTGGATAAACAAGACAGGATAAAAAAGAGAAGCCGCTACTGAAGCCAGTATCAAAACTGTAAAACTGAAGCCTTTGAAAAAAGCATGGCCACGAATACCAATGGCCAAAAAGACCAAGGTCAGAATTATCAGTGGGCCTGTTAAGAATTCATAACCAATTATAAAATTCAGCAGTGTTGTCAGCGCCAAAAAGCCGGTGATGTACAAAAGATAAGAATAGATGAGCTTCAAGCTATAAAAGGATTGGTTATTGTAGTATGCAAAATATAAAAAAATATCAGCATAAAAACATCAATGGAATAAGTTCTTTTGCGATGGATTGATACCTAGCCTTAGAAAGGATTGTGAAATTAAAATGAAAAGAATATGAATGGAATCTTCGTCATATCTAAGTATTTAAATTTCGTTTATTCGAAATAGTGGGTATGATAAAAATTTGACTATATTTGGTTGACCAAACTGGTAAACCAATTTATATGAAGAGCTTAATTAGTGTATGTTTTATGTTATCTGTTCTGGCAGTTCTAGGGCAAACCCATCTTGATGCGGATGGACCTGGAGAAACCTATGAGTTGATCAGCAATGTTTTGGCGCCGGGACATAATCCGGTAGAAGTTCCTGATTGCAGTCATGCAGACTTTGATCGACATATAGATGAGTTGTTTGATGAGGAACTAGGTAGCCATGTTTTTAGATTTTTTATGCACGTGAGTCCGGACAATGATCGTTGTAAGAATTTTGATCGTCAGCGAAATGAAATCAAGACCTATGATAAATCACCAGATGAGCTGCTAGGAGTGGCGGGTGAAACTGTATTGTATCAATGGAAATTTAAACTAGACGAAGATTTTCAGGCCTCACCAAACTTTTCTCATATTCATCAGCTTAAATCTGTGGGAGGGTCTTTGGAAAGCATGCCTATGTATACATTAACAGCAAGGAAAGGCAGCCCAGATCAACTTGAGCTTCGATATGCAGAAACAGACAAACAGATCACACTTCTGAAAACTGATTTAACGCCGTTTAAAGGGGCATGGGTAGAAGTTTCAGAGACCATTGCTTACGGAGTATCAGGAAGCTATGAAATTGAGATACGTCGGATTAGCGACGATCAATTATTATTGAACTATTCTAATGGCGCCATTGTCAATTGGCGTCCTGAGGCTGAATTTGTGAGACCGAAGTGGGGGCTTTACAGGAGTCTGATTAATGCTCAGGACCTGCGAGATGAAGAAGTGCTGTTTGCAAATTTTCTCATTGAAGAATTAGTGACCTTATCCGTATTTAATAGTGATGCTGACTATAAGGGAGTCAAGATTTTTCCGAACCCCGCTGCGGGCGTTTTGCAAATAAAAAATGTACCGGACGAGGCGGAGATTTTAAAAATATTCAGCATGGACGGAACCATGGTACTCCATCGAAGCATAGGGTTTGAAAACGATCTGGATCTCGATGTGTCATCCCTTTCAAAAGGGACCTACTATGTATATATTTCCGGGAGCAATGTCAATCAAGCAAAACTGATTTTTATACTTTAGATCTCTATCTATTTTATGATCAACAGGATTGAGTTTCGAACTATTGTCAGTGAAAATGGATCAGAATCTATGGAATAAAACAATGACCTTTATGTTTCGGTGCATACACTTTATCAGGTAGTTAGTTCGCTCAGCCGTTAGGAAAACTTCATGTGACCTGAGTCACACTGCAAAAGAAGATTTTAAAATAACTTAGTGCATATGATAATTTAAAAACGAGCACCATGGAAGAAAACACATTAGATACCGTGATAAGTATGCCTAGAATTGGTGATGCAGCACCTGAATTTACAGCAGTAACGACACAGGGAACTATAAATTTCCCTGAAGATTATGCAGGAAATTGGGTGATTCTATTTAGCCATCCGGCAGATTTTACACCAGTTTGTACGTCTGAATTTATGACCTTCGCTACGATGGAAGATAAGTTTGCCAAAGCAAATTGTAAACTGGTTGGTTTGTCAATTGACGGTTTATACAGTCATATCGCCTGGTTGAGAAATATCAAGGAAAAAATTGAATACAAAGGCATGAAAGACGTCGAGGTTAATTTTCCTTTGATCGAGGACATTAAAATGACAGTAGCGAAAAAGTATGGAATGATTCAACCCAATGAAGATTCAACCAAAGCGGTACGGGCTGTTTTCTTTATTGATCCTGCAGGAATTATAAGAGCCATTATTTACTACCCTCTTAGCCTGGGTAGAAATTTTGATGAATTATATCGTGTTATTATTGCCTTGCAGGCTGCGGATAAATTTGAGGTTGCTACCCCTGCAGATTGGAATCCAGGAGACGATGTGATTATCGGTCCTGCTGGATCCTGTGGAACAGCAAAAGATAGAATGGAAGATAGTGACATTGACTGTAAAGACTGGTTTTTCTGCACTAAAAAGCTTGATAAAGAGGCTGTATTCGATGCAGTGCTGAACAATTAAGAAATCGCTACAATGAAGCATCGTTTAGGAACAGCGGGTATGTGAGATGAAAATTTCGCAGCCCGCCTTTTTTTTGAAAATTATGGATCAATGACGGTTTCTAACGATGTACTTCGTTCATTTTCAATCTTCAGATCACTATTTATCTATATTTCGAATATTTGTTATCTTAGATCAATTTTCAATCCCATCCAATTTAACAATCGCCCATCATATGAAATCAAGCCAAAATCATCTAGAGTTCGAACAATTAGATGAGGAACAACTTCCGATACCAAAGAACAAACTTCATGATTGGACTCATTTTGCGGGCCTGTATGCTGCTGAGCATGTTGCGGCAACAGAATTTGTGATCGGAGCAACTTTTGTTGCCTTAGGTGCCAAAACCATGGACATTTTATTGGGTTTGTTAATTGGCAATATTTTAGCAGTACTTAGTTGGACCCTCATTACGTCTCCTATAGCTGTCGAAACAAGACTCAGTCTGTATACCTATCTGAATAAAATTGCCGGAGATTCAATGACCAAACTCTATAATTGGGCAAATGTTGTTATCTTCTCTGTTATTTCAGCGGCTATGGTTACTGTTTCTGCGACTGCCGTCAGATTTGCTTTTGATATTCCTGCCCAATTGAACTGGTACCCAACAAACCTATGGTTTATTCTGATTGTATTGGCTGTTGGCCTCGTAGTAGTTTCAATTGCTATTTATGGGTTTAATGCGGTTACAGAGTTTTCAGGGATTTGTGCTCCCTGGTTATTTGTAATGTTCAGCAGCGGAGCTATGGTACTTTTACCTGCTTTGTCAATAGATGTCTTGGGAAAAACAATACCAGCAGGATGGGATGACTTCATCAGATTGGGAGATCAATCAATTTGGACAGGTATGGATAGTAATGGAGATCCTGGAATTGGATTGATAGAAGTTATTGGTTTTGCCTGGGCGGCCAATACAATTACTCATTTTGGTTTAATTGATATGGCGTTACTTCGTTTTGCTAAAAAGAAAATTTATGGGCTGGCTACAAGCACAGGAATGATGTTTGGACACTATGTGGCTTGGATCGCAGCCGGTATTATGGGTGCAGGAGCCGCTGTAATTCTCGGGAAATCCATAGTTGAACTGGATCCGGGAGATGTGGCATATTACGCCCTTGGCTGGTCGGGTTTTGTCATCGTAATTGTAGCCGGTTGGACCACAGCAGTAGCTAATTTATACAGGGCAGGATTAGCGGCACAAGCGATTTTTTACAGACATTCAAGAAGAAGTACAACACTGGTTGTAGGTTTGATTACAATAATTATCGCCTGTTTCCCCTTTGTTTTTTCACAGATATTACCTCTTTTGACCTATGCAGGATTAATTGTTGTTCCAGTGGGAGCGATTGTATTTACCGAGCATCAGATCTTTCCTAAAATCGGCTATACACGATATTGGTCAACGTATAAACAACTTTCTTTTAGTACCCCGGCAATTGCTTCATGGGCCCTCGGCTTGTTATTTGGTTTTGGATTGAACGCATTGGATGTGATGTCATTCTTTTATCTTTTTATCCCAACGTGGATTTTCACTATTTTAATGTATACCTTATTGGCCGGCTTTTATGGTGCAAAAAAAAGCTACCCAGAAGCAGAAAGAAACCAGGACTTATACGATCAGCGGATTGAAGCGTTTCAAGAAGAAAAAGCGAACGCTGTCCCTGTGTCAATTAAGGATAAATCCTTACTGTCAAAAACCTTAAGGACCCTATCAATTATTACACTTTTGATCACCCTTGCACTTGCGATTATGGTGCTTTTTGGAAGCTCTAATGAAGGCGAATATCAGGTGAACAGAGCAATTTTTTACCGAATCTCTTTTGTTTGTACGCTGATTTACTTTAGTACTTCTTATTGGGCTCTGAAACGAGGGAAACAAAAAAAATCGAAGTAAAATGGATAAAAATGTTGAAATCAACACCAAGAATTTAGCTCAAATAAATCAAATAATTCCAGGGCCCTCCTATGACAGAGAAAAGCTACCTAGGGGAATCGTTCATATAGGAGTTGGAGGCTTTCATCGCGCTCACCAGGCCTATTATGTGAACCAATTAAATGAAAAGCATTCAGAGAGCAAATGGCGTATAATAGGGGTAGGACTGCGGCAAGCTGATGTCAAAATCGGTCAGGTGATGCAGGAGCAGAATGGGTTGTATACCTTACTTATTAAACATCCTGACGGAAAGATTCAACCTCAGATAATTGGTTCTATTATAGA
This sequence comes from Lutimonas sp., assembly GCF_051011215.1. Classification (NCBI taxonomy): domain Bacteria; kingdom Pseudomonadati; phylum Bacteroidota; class Flavobacteriia; order Flavobacteriales; family Flavobacteriaceae; genus Lutimonas; species Lutimonas sp. Next base: position 44,730 of record NZ_JBPCUJ010000020.1, on the reverse strand, counting down.
TTTTAAGCTTTCACTGGATCAGTCAAAAGAAATCATAGATGCGATGGCGGCACTTTCGACAGAAATTGTTTCGCTAACCATTACTGAAGGTGGATATAATTTTGATCCGTCTACCGGAAACTTTGATTTTGAGAATGAAGCAATTCAGTATGAGCTAGAGCATCCTGATGATCCTAAGACAGTATACGGATATTTAACAGCAGCATTGAATAAAAGACGTTTGGCTCAGATTCCTGCATTTACAGTGATTTCATGTGATAATATTCAACACAATGGTGACCTGGCTCGAAACATGCTTTTGGCGTTTGCCAAAAAACAAAATGCTGTTTTGGCAACCTGGATAGAAAAAGAAGTGCGGTTCCCAAATAGTATGGTGGACAGAATTACGCCTGTTACTTCGCAAACGGATATAGATTATTTAGCGGCAAATTACGGTATAAAAGATGCATGGCCTGTGACCTGTGAACCTTTTATTCAATGGGTTGTTGAGGATCGTTTTTCTATGGGTAGACCAAGCTTAGAGAAAGTGGGTGTGCAATTTGTGAAGGATGTTAAACCTTATGAGAAAATGAAATTAAGATTGCTCAATGCTGGTCATTCTGTTTTAGGGATTTTAGGTGCGATTCACGGTCATCAAACCATTAATGCCTGCATGGATGATAAAACTTTTGTCTTGTTCCTAAAGTCTTTTTTGGATACAGAGGCCAGTGCAGTTCTGGGCGAATTAAAAGGAATTAATCTTTCAGATTATAAGAACAGTTTACTTGAGCGTTTTTCTAATCCTAATATCAAGGATAGTGTAAGTCGAATTTGCTCTGAGAGCTCAGCCAAACTGCCAAAGTTTTTGATAGCAACCCTGCAGGAAAACTTGCAGCAAGGAGGAGGTATTCAACTCGCCACTTTAGTAGTGGCAGCTTGGTGCTATTATAGCGATAAGGGAATAGATGAAAAGGGGCAAGAAATAGAGGTTATCGATGCGTTGAAAAAAGAGTTGCACCTAGCGGCTTCTGATACTGAAAAAGATGTCTTTAGTTTTATACGTCAAAAATCTATTTTTGGGAAACTTCATGAAAACGAAAAATTTAGATCTGTGTATCAGGAGTTAATTAAAAGGATCTACGAGGAACAAAATATCAGGGAGATAATGCAAGGCATGATTTCGAGTTAATTTGTATTATTTAAAAAACTGATTTATGAGAGAATTCATCTTTTTCATTTGTGTATGTGTCGGTTTTATCGCCTGTAAAGGCCAGGATTTTCACTATAATTTGGAATCTCCTGATCAGCAGTTAAAACTCAATAAAAAACTAAATGAAGTATCTGGTTTGGTGAGTATTTCAGATAGTTCCATTGCTGCCGTGCAAGATGAAAAGGCTGTCATTTATTTTCTCAATCCAGCGTCAGGTGAGATCATGGATTCCTTTGATTTTGGGAAAGATGCCGACTTTGAGGGACTGACATTTTATGAGAATCGGTTTTATGCACTTAGAAGTGATGGGAGTATTTACAGTGTCAGTGAAACACATGAGAAGCAAAAATTCAAATTTAAGAAGGAGGGTGATTTTGAATTTGAAGGAATTTGTCTGGATAAAGAAAACAAGCGCTTGTTGGTAGCTTGCAAAGCCCACGCGAAGAAATCGAAACGAGATTATATCTATATATATACCTTTTCATTGGACAAGCATGCATTTGATGAAAAACCTTTATTTAAAATAAAACAAGACCGGGTCCATAGAAAATTTAAGCCTTCTGCGATAGGAGTTGATCCTGATGGGTTCATTTATGTGCTCAGTTCATTTTCAAAAACGCTGTTGGTTTTGTCAGATAGCGGCAATATCCTTCAAAATATTCAACTGACCAAATCTCTTTTTCCACAGGCTGAAGGTCTGACTTTTAATGATCAGGGAGATCTTTTTATCTCGAATGAGAAAAGTGAAAAGCCTGCAAATGTCTTGGTTTTCAAAAGGAAGAAAAGTAACTCAGATTGAAATTTCTGTTTCTGGTAAATTATTAAAATTAAGTTTAATTTGTATATTTGATAGTCTTGATTCTTAGGTGTCAGATTGAAAGGATTCTTAAGGAACTGTTACCTTTATATTTTCATTAGATAAACTAAATCCAAAACTATGAAACAAAGCATTTCACAATCCAAATACCTTGTCTACGCTCTTTTTATTGCAGCCTTTTTGACAGCTCTCATTGGTGTATTAATCATGACGGATATAGGCCAGATTGTTGGGGTTGAGAAAAAATGGGTGGTATGGTATTTTAAGAACAGTGTAACCATTCAACTACTATCTCTGGTCTTTATTATTGCAGGGATTGTACTGGCAAATAAACACAAATTTCAGACCAAAAAGTGGGCCGTTCTTTTAGGCGTTGCCTGGTTGTTGTGCATCGGAATGTCTAAATATTTAACCCCTTATTTTTTGTTTAGAAGTCAACAGTATAAGTCAGAATATATTTCTATCTCTGAGTCTGAGAAAAGGCAGTATTTATCGGGTGATGATCGGGTGTTGGTTGTAAATCACAATGGGGTGCAAAAAGCTTATCCGCCGGAATTTATCTGGCAAGCACATATTTTTGACGGAGATTTTGGAGATGATAATGTTGTTTTGGCCTATTGTGTAATGACAAACCTGGCAACGCCTTATGTAAACAACAAGGATGGAGAGGGCTATGATTTCAAAGTGTTGGCTCAGACAAACAATAACCTCTTGATCTGGGATACGAATAGTGATGAAATCATACAGCAAATTACTCAGGAATGCGAGTTTTCAAAGCAGAAACTGGAGCCTATTCCGGTACTTGAAATGACCTTTAGAGGGTATAAAAAATTATTTCCGAAAGGAGAAGTGCTCTATAATGTCTGGGACTCACCGATTGAGAAAGTCGTAAGTATGTTATTCGATACAGAAGAGACTTGGCATGGAGAAGAATGGATGTTTAAAACGTCTAACTTTGATGACACCAGATTGCCTTCGAAGGAAAATATTATTGGTATCAGAGATGATGTGAATCATGAGCAAATAGCCTTTACCAAGGAATTTATTAAGAAACAGGGTATTTATAATTTCGAGGTAGGAGATAAAAAACTTGTCATGGTTTACTTTCCTGAATATGAAACAATCGCCTGTTATAACCGGGAAAAGGATGGACAGGTGTTCGATGTGTCGGCTATTAAAATTGATGGAAACACCGAATACGGGACTTTGCAACAGGAGTATATTTATAACAGTGTTTTATGGGCTGTTTGGGCTTATTATTATCCTGAATCTCAGGTGGTAAATGGCGTATAAGCTAATGGATTTCTCCTATGGTCTTTTTTTGCAGTCTGTATGAATAGCCAGCACTGATTAAATGGCTAGGATATTCTTGATTCATGTCTTTTTTGAAGCAAAGACCTTTTCTTATATAATTTAATCATCATGAAATTGATCAATAATTATATTAATTATGTTGAATTAAAGGCGAATGATTTACATAAAATCAAATCCTTTTATTCAGGCGTATTTAACTGGAAATTCACAGATTACGGACCGGACTACACAGCATTTTCTGAAAGTGGCATTGCAGGTGGTTTTGAGAAAACTGCGACTCCAGTGGTTAAGGGTGCATTGATTGTGCTATATCATGAAGATTTAAACCTGATTCAACATAAAATTATTGGATCTGGTGGTAGGATTACGAAAGAGATTTTTTCCTTTCCCGGTGGCCAAAGATTTCATTTTGAGGATCCTTCTGGTAACGAATTAGCAATATGGTCCGAGAATTAGAAATGCCAGTTTTTAAGAGGTGTCAACGAGATGCCAGCATCAAATACAATAAAAATATAATCGTACTAACATGAAAAGTGTATCAAGAAGGTCATTTGTAAAGAATGCAGGTCTGGGGATTGGAACTGTGGCAATGAGTCCGGCGTTTTTCTCTTTAGAAGAGATGTTCTCTTCCATGAATGGCAGGTATCAAGGTGAAAAATTGAATGTGGCTCTTTGTGGATTAGGTCGCTATGCCAATATACTGGCAAAGGGTTTGCAGGCATCTGAATTTTGTCAACTAACAGGAATCATTACTGGCTCCCCGGAAAAAGAAGTGAGTTGGAAAGAAAAATATGGCATACCGTCAAAGAATATTTATAACTATGAGAACTTTGATGAAATAAGGGATAATAAAGATATTGATCTGGTTTATGTGGTCCTGCCCAATGGTATGCATAAGGAGTTTACCATAAGAGCGGCAACGGCATCCAAACATGTGATCGTTGAAAAGCCCATGGCAAATACAGCTGAGGAATGTCGTGAAATGATTGCGGCATGCAAGGACGCCGGAGTGCAGCTTGCCTTGGGGTATCGTTTGCATTATGAGCCTAATCATCTTGAGATTATGAGGTTAGGGCAGGAGAAGGTATTTGGTCAGGTTCGCCTGATTGAAGCTTCTCTTGGTTTTAATATGACTGGCATTGATCCCGGTGACTGGCATCTGAATAAGAAATTGTCCGGAGGAGGTCCGTTAATGAATCTGGGCGTATATTGTATTCAAAGCAATCGGTATGTTTTGGGTGAAGAACCGGTCTCAGTTACAGCGCAATTCCTACCTAAAATTCGACCAGATTTATTTGTAGAGGTTGAAGAAGGTATCACCTGGCAATTGAATTTCCCGAATGGTGCAGTAGGTACGTCAACAACAACGTCAACAAGCAGTGTTGATCGATTTTATGCGGCCGCGGATCATGGATTTTTTGAAATGAGCCCTGCCATAAGCTATGGTCCTTTTATCGGCAGATCGAGTTCAGGACCCTTTGATTTCCCTGTGATCAACCAACAGGCAGCACAACTGGATGGTATAGGGAAATACATACTTGAGAATAAAAAACTTCCCATTCATATAGCGGGAGAAGAAGGGTTGAAAGATATGATCGTTATCGAAGCGATTTACAAGGCCGCTGAAACAGGTAGAAAAATAGTGATCAAATAGCATGCTGCATCCTTTGAATTAATATCAGAATAATACAAGCTTATAAAAAATGACAGACAAACAAAAAATAGAATTAATAAAGGAAAGTTGGAATATGCATGCTCAGGTTGAAGCGGCCTATCTTGATCATAGCTCGAAAAAAGGAGAGAGTGACTGGCTGGAAAAACAACGTTTACTCTTGGCAGATATGGCACTACACTTATTGCAAACCTGTATGAAACCAGATGTGATTGAACTGGAAAAGTTGAAAAATAATCTACATGCTATTTTGACTATATCTGATCAATTTATACCATATGCTGACCTCATAAAGGCAACTGACAGGATATACAATGATTAATTAGCTTACCTTAGTCTAGATCAATCTAATATATACCTTATGTCTTTTAAAAAAATTACCACTGCCTTACTGTTATTGTCTTTTTGCACAGTTTTTTCACAAACGTATATCACGAATGTTTCTGTAGGAGACGTTAAAAATCAAAAGATGGTAGCTAATCAAACTGTTCAGATTTCTGGTGACCGAATTATTGAAATAAATCGCTCAAAAAAGATAAAAATTCCCGAGGGTGCTAATGTCATTGACGGAAAAGACAAGTACTTATTCCCGGGGATGACAGATGCGCATATTCATTTTTTTCAAAGTGGCGGTTTATATGCAAGGCCAGATGCTATTGATTTAAGGATGGAAATGCCACATTATAAGGAGCTAGCTTTAGCTCATGAGTCTATGGAGACTACTTTAAAGAGGTATTTGCAGGTAGGGGTTACCAATGTAATCGATGTAGGAGCCTCAGTTAGTTTTCTTCAACAAAGGAATGATTTTATTGAGGATGATCAGCTGCCTTCAGTTTATATGACAGGTCCATTGCTTACAACATATGAACCCTCAGTTTATGCCGATCTAGGAGATGAAAAACCATTCAATTTGGTTCAATCTGTTGAAGATGGCATTCAAATGGTTCAGGCACAATTAGCCTACAAACCGGATTTTATTAAAATCTGGTATATCACCTCGAGGGAACCTTCCGAAGTGGAAGCAAGTGCCAGAAAAAATCTGCCGATCGTGCAAGCTATTATCAAGGAGGCTCATGAGCATAATCTGAAAGTAGCTGTTCATGCAACCCAGAGAATCACTGCCCAATTGGCGGTTGAAAACGGATGTGACTATTTAGTGCATAGTGTAGATGATGAAGTTGTAAAAGAAGATTTTGTTGCCTTGCTCAAAGAACGGAAAACAATTTTATGTCCAACGCTTGTAGTTCATGGTGGTTATGTGAATACTTTTAGTCAGGCATTGAAAATTAATAATTATGATTTGTTAAGGTCAGACCCTGTTCAGTTAGGTACTTTGATGGATCTCAGACATATCGCTGATACCGCAATGGTCAACGCATATAAAACATCTTCAGGTTCTCAAAAACAACAGAACAGATTGAAGAAAGGTGATTCAATAAGCATGACTAATCTAAAAATTCTGGCAGATGCAGGTGTTATAATTGCCACAGGAACCGATGCTGGTAATATTGGAACATTACATGCTTCCTCTTATTTGAATGAGTTGCTTGCCATGAAAAAAAGTGGTTTGTCCAATTGGCAGATCATGCAGGCTTCAACTTTAAACGGAGCAAAGGTTGTAGGCAAAGAGACTGAGTTTGGATCAATTGAAGTCAATAAGAAGGCAAACCTAATATTGTTGAATGCCAATCCTATTGAAGATATCAACAATATCACTTCGATCCAGACTGTTTTTAATAATGGCCTGGTTATGGAGCCTAATGAGATTTTAAAGGCAACACCGGCAGACCTGGCACAAAGACAATTAAATGCCTATAATTTAAGAAATATTGATGCATTTTTAGAGCCCTATGCCGAAGATGTTGAAGTGTATAATTATCCGGATGAGTTACGATTCAAAGGAAAGGGAACCATGCGAGAGGGCTATTCGAAGATGTTTGAAAACACTCCTAATTTGCACTGTGAGTTATTGGGTAGAATTGTACAGGGAAATGTCGTTATTGATAAAGAACGTGTAAGATTTGGGGATAAAATAATGGAAGCCGTGGCAATTTACCATATTGAAGGTGATAAGATTAAAAGGGTGTATTTTATTCAATAATCCATTTTTAAGCATGAATCAAGGCTCAATTAAGCTGAAGTCAATGAGAAATTATGGAGAATAGATTATATTTATATTGAAATTATATTAGATTGAATCATGGAAAAAAGGCATCAAAAAAATGGGATAAATCGCAGGAGTTTTTTACAAAGAAGTTCAACCTTTTCGGCCGGAATACTGATGGTTCCCATGGGTGTTTCAACTACTTTTGGCTTTCAACAGCCAACTTTATTTCAAAAAAACATTCCTGTGAGTGTGTTAAATAACGGTGTGGAAATGCCAATGCTGGGATTTGGCACCAATACCTTGAGAGGGGAATTAGGTGTTTCATCTGTTCAGACAGCAATTTCTGTGGGGTATCGTTTAATTGATACGGCTAAGATTTATGGAAATGAGGAAAGTGTTGGAATGGGAATCAAAAATAGTGGTGTCAACCGAGAAGCGTTATTTGTGACCTCAAAATTATGGGTAGATGACACTGGTTATGAAAATACTTTAGAGGCATTTGAATTGTCACTGAATAAATTAGGACTGGATTATCTGGACCTTTATTTGATCCATCGTCCAAGAGGTGATTTGAAAGGGTCCTGGAAGGCCATGGAGGAACTACATAAAAAAGGTAAAATTAAGGCTATTGGCGTCAGTAATTTTGATAAAAAGCAAATGACCGAATTAATGAGTATTGGAACGGTAAAACCTGCTGTGAATCAGATTGAGACACATGTTTTTTTTCAACAGCATGAAGCACATACCTTCATGAAGAGGTCCGGAATACAAATGGAAGCCTGGTCGCCATTTGCAGCTGGTCGAAATGGAATCTTTACCAATGGAACCATTGCTGACATTGGAAAAAAATATAATAAACGAAATGCCCAAGTATGCTTACGATGGTTGTTTCAAAGAGGTATTGTATCAATTCCAAGATCAAGCAATAAGGCACATATGATAGAGAATCTGGATATTTTCGATTTTGAATTATCTGAAGACGATATGAAATTGTTGGCTACTTTGGATTTAAACAAAACACAGTTTCCTGAATGGGAGTAGAAATACATTTGGAGATTGAAAATTGCGAATAAAAGGCTTGTTGCCCAGCGAATAAAATTGCTAAAATGAAAATTCATATTGAAACTGCAAGATTGCTATTGCGAGACCTCGAAGAAGATGATGTACATGGCATGTTTGAGTTGGATTCAGATAAAGAGGTCCATAGGTATTTAGGAAACAAACCAGTTAAAACACTTGAAGAGGCGAAAAAGAACATCGATTTTATCAGAATTCAATACCGGGAGAATGGTATTGGAAGGTGGGCCGTTGAGGAGAAAGCCACTGGAGATTTTGTAGGCTGGAGCGGTTTTAAATTGATCACTGAGCCAATCAATGGCAGGGAGATGTACTATGATTTGGGCTACCGATTTATAAAAAGGGTCTGGGGACAAGGCTATGCTACTGAAACTGCATTGGCTTCATTGGAGTGCGGTTTCACTCGGCTGGGACAATCGAATATTTATGGTATGGCTGATATTGAACATGCTTCTTCCAACAGAATTTTACAAAAAATAGGAATGATGAAAGTAAATGAATTTACGTATGAAGATATTGTGCATAATTTCTACCAAATCTCGAAAGATGCTTGGGAAAAGCAAAAATCCTTTTGATGAATAGCAACAGGTATCGATGATAAAAGAATACATTTTTTTGGCCCTCTTGATAAAATAGCGAGAAATATAAAACATCTTTAAATGAAGAATCAATTAATATTAATTACCGGAGGGTCAAGTGGCATCGGCAAGGCTGCGGCTGCGTTGCTATATGATCAAGGCGCAAGAATTATATTGCAGGCTCGGGATCCCAAGAAACTGGAAACAGTTGCCAGAGAAATAGATCCCACAAGTAAAAAAGTCAGTTATTATTCAACTGATTTGACAGAGCAGGAGGCTGTTGAGAACACCGCCAATGAAATACTGGTCAATGAAGGCTTGCCTGATGTTATCATCAACAGTGCCGGGGCGGGTGAGTGGCTGTCTTTAAAGGAATCAGATGCATCTTATTACAAATCATCTATGGATTCTCCTTATCTGGCTACAGCCTATACCTGTAAAATATTTTTTGATAAGATGCAGGAACGTGGAACCGGACAGTTTATTATCATTAATTCTGCAGCCAGTTATTTCGCATTTCCAGGCGCTACCGGATATACACCTGCAAGATGGGCCATGTTAGGTTTTGCCAAATCCTTGCAAGCCGATCTGTATGACACAAAGTTTAAGGTCTCTCTGATCGTGTTAGGCAAAGTAGATTCACCTTATTTTAAAAACAATCCGGTAAGTGAAGAGCGAATTCCTAAAATTGCAAACTGGCTCACACCAACAATGTCTGTAGAAAGTGCGGCCAGGATTATTTCCAGCTCCATAAAATCAAAACCGAATGTTGTGGTAAGACCATTTATGATGTCAATTTTTGTTTTCTTAAATAGATTTATCCCTGGTGTTTTTTCCTGGCTAATGCGCATCACCAGCTATAAAAAATAAAGAATTCAAGGTGTGAATAGTTTGAATTAATCATCAATTTTTATGGGTCTTTTTTTGTATTTTTAAAGAACTTAAAAACATGATTACGAATCCTTTTAACTAAATAAATGATATCCAGATTGATTCTATTTTTACTGCTTAATTTTGGCGCTTTGGCGCTTGGTAGTTTGTTTACTGGTAAAGGTGTGCCCTCAGAATGGTATATGAACCTGGCCAAAGCACCCTGGACACCTCCTGGTTGGGTTTTTGGTGCCGCCTGGACTACCATCATGATTTGTTTTACGGTCTATATGGCCTATTTATGGCCCTTGGCAGAGAACAAAACGCTGCTAGTCGGCTTGTATGTGCTGCAGTTGATTCTGAACATTTCATGGAATCCGGCTTTTTTTCATTTCCAAAATGTATTAGGTGGGCTCTTTATTATTTCAGGTCTGACGATTTTAGTGGGAATATTTCTTTTTTATTATGCACCTCAGCTTAAAATCAAATCACTATTAATAGTGCCTTATTTTGCATGGTTGCTAATTGCCACCTCTCTAAATGCCTATATTCTGCTTCATAATTAAGATAAGTTTTTTATTTTAGAACTATATTTTTTTTACCAGTTTCATTAATTTTTAATTCTGTTTTATGAATAAATTTGTTTGTGCCTTTTTTATAATATCATACTCGTTTGTCTATAGTCAGGATACGATCTACTTGGGCGAGTTCGGCAGTAAGGTTTTACAAAAGAAAGAAATGGCGACCAAATATAGATTTGTAACTGAGGATCCTCTACAGAAAGAAGTGTACAAGTTGTCGACCTTTCATATGGATGGTTCGATTCATTCGAAGAGTACATATCAAGCTGTTAATTTAGTCTTGAATATGCCGAAATGGTCTCCTGCCATGCAAGATGGACATCCGGTAAAAGTTAAAATGACCTTGCCAATCCGATTACAATAATCTGCTCGTACTCTTAAAAGATAGATATCCTTCAAGGATTTGTAACATATAAATCGCATGTAGTGTTTACTTAAAAAGCTGATATGATGACTTAGTGCCATGATACGGATTGGGTGTTGGAACGATTCTGGTACCCTTTTGGTTTGGGTTTCAGGCTGTAATGGTATAAATAAATGTCTAAATTATACTTACCTTGTAGTTCCTAACCAACCAGTTCCAAATGAGAAAAATTAAACTTTATATCGCTGCAAGTTTAAACGGAAAAATAGCCAAGCCAGACGGTAGTGTTGACTGGCTTGAATCCATTCCCAATCCTGAACTGACAGATCATGGCTATGCCGACTTTTATAGATCAATTGACACGACCATTCAAGGGTACGCAACCTATGATCAGATTATCTCATGGGGTATTGATTTTCCTTATGCTGACAAAAAGAATTATGTGGTGACCAGAAAGAAGCAACTGGAAAACACAGAATTTGTGGAATTTATATCAAAAGACCATGTTGAATTTATCCAAAAACTGAAAGAGGAAGAAGGGAAGGATATCTGGTTAATTGGCGGTGGTCAGTTGAATCGAATGCTGCTGAATGAGGGGCTGTTGGATGAGATTCAAGTCTTTGTAATGCCGATAATCCTGCAGGATGGGAAGAATTTATTTGGAGATTTACCCAATGAAACAAAGTTAAGCTTCGTGAACAGTCGTTCATTTTCTACCGGTGCAGTTGAAATTTCTTATACAATCGGCTGATGCAAAAATCCGGATTTTATTTAAGATCAGAAGAACCAAATAAAAGTTGTCTGCTGGCCTTACGCGATATCATTTTAGGACAGGATGAGGAAATCACAGAGACTGTAAAATACGGCATGCCCTGTTTTTGTTATCGTCAAAAGATGTTTTGTTATTTATGGGTGGATAAAAAATCAAAACGACCTTATATCCTTTTTGTGGAAGGGAAGCGCTTGAACCATCCTGAATTGAAATCAGAAGGCAGGGCAAGAATGAAGGTGCTTCAGATAGATCCGGAAATTGATATGCCCATTGAATTAATTGTCTTATTATTGAACAACGCTTTGGATCTGTACAGAAAGGGAATCATCTCTGTATCCTAATTAGTAAGTATGAACCAGAGTACTGTCGTAAATATCTGAAATTTAGAAGTATAATATTTGAGTATGAATTGGATTCTTGGCCTCCTATCTGTATTGATCATCATTTTTTTAGCAACGAATTTCTCTCGTAAAAAACGATTGAAAAGGTTAAAAGAAAGGTTGATAGATCAATGGGGAAGAAAAAGTGAAGAGACCCATTACCATTTTTTTTCGATTGCTAGGTATTTTGAGAACAACAGGCATAAGAAAAGTGCCTATCATATCGTATCAAATAAAACATCCCTGGATCTGGACCTTGATGAAGTTTTTAAATTTATTGACAGGACAACTTCAAAAGTAGGGCAGCAATACCTGTATTTTAAGTTGAGAACCATTGGGACGGTTGATCGATTAAAGGAGTTTAGCTCTTTGGTCAATTTGTTTAAAAAAGAATCAGAGCTGCGATTGCGTTGCCAGGTCTATTTATCGAGACTTAATTCTAATGATGCCTATGCCCTGGAAGAGCTCATCAATGGTCAGCAAATACAGAAGCCGAAAATTTACTGGTTGCTTCAATCACTAACAGTCGCGGCAATCATTGCCATTATAATGGCCTTTTTCTACCCGGTCTTTATATTACTGCTCATACCTATTTTGGCCGTAAACTCATTTTTTCATTATCGTAATAAAGACAATGTGAATTATTATGTAAGCGGTGTGAAACAGTTGTCGATTGCGTTGTCTGTGAGCAAAAGGCTTTCTGGCATAGACGAACTTTCATCCTTCTTCAAAGATTTTTCCTTTGTTAAGAAAATAGATGCCATCAGGCTGAAAACTGAATTCATAGCGTTTGAAAAAAAGCTGGACAATGAATTCGCTGCCATTTCATGGTTCTTAATTGAGTTGGTTAAAATTCAATTCAATATTGAGTATATCATATTTTTCAGTTTTATTGACGCGGTGAACCGAGAAAAAGACAGTATTGATGCTATGTTTCGCTTTATAGGTGAAGTGGATAGTGCCATTTCAATTGCATCGGTGCAGTCCGGTCAAGAAATTATTTGTCATCCAAAGTTTTCAAAGGGTAAAGAAATTATTGTAAAAGAAATATCCCATCCACTTATTGTGAATTGTGTTCCGAATGATTTTCAGTTGATTGATCAGAGCTTATTGCTAACGGGATCAAATATGTCAGGGAAAACTACCTTTATAAGGACCGTTGCAATCAACAGTATTTTGGCCCAGACCTTTTATATGTGTTTTGCTAAAGAATTCAAGGCGCCATTTTTTAAAGTGTTTTCATCGATTCGAATTGCTGATGATATTACGGAGAATACGAGTTATTATTTGGAAGAAGTAGTAAGTATTAAAGAAGCAGTTGATGCTTCAAATGAAAAGGAACCTTACTTATTCATCTTGGATGAGATCTTTAAAGGAACAAATACCATAGAAAGAGTGTCCGGTGGAAAGGCGATTTTATCCTATTTAAGTAAAGGGCCTCATGTTGTGCTGGTTTCAACCCATGATATTGAATTAACAGATCTGTTGACTGAGAAGGAGTATCAATTATTTCATTTTACGGAACAGATAGACAAGGAGGAATTACGATTCGATCATAAATTAAAGAAAGGGAAATTAAAGACTCGTAATGCGATTCGAATTTTAGAAATGTATGATTATCCGAAAGAAATAATAATGGATGCGAAGGATGTTAAATACTCTAAATTTGAATCCGAATCCATACAAGAATAAATAATTAAATTTTTGAAGAATGCCACATTTTGTAATTGATTGCTCAAAGAATGTTTTAGAAGTCGCGAAACCGAAGGAGTTAATGAAGAAAGTATATCAGACCGCTACGGAAAGCGAGTTGTTTGATCCTGGAGATATTAAGGTTAGAATCAATCCTTTTGACCAGTATGTGCTTGGTGCGTCTAAGAATGCCTTTATTCATATATTCGCAAACATAATGGAGGGTAGAACGGATCTTCAGAAGCAGCAACTTTCAACTGCGATCGTTGCTGAATTAAAAGCGATGTTACCCGATGTTCCGATCATATCGATGAATGTTCGGGATTTTGACAAGGCGGGCTATTGTAATAAATCCATGCTTTCATAAAAGATTTTTAGAGAATGACCAACAAGGAGAAACCAATGCAGCATCAGCCAAACAATCCCTTACACGGGGTGAAATTGGTCACTATTGTTGAAACCTTGGTGGAACATTACGGCTGGGAGCAACTGTCCCTGAGAATCAATATCAATTGCTTTAAGTCTAACCCAAGCGTTAAATCCAGCCTAAAGTTTTTAAGAAGAACTCCATGGGCAAGGGAAAAAGTGGAAGAACTATATCTTTCAATTCAACCGTACCTATAGCATAAATGCTTTTTTTCATTTTAAGAGTTATACCAGACCCAGCATGTCCAATTAGATTTTCCTTATCTTTCAATCCTTAATCTTTCCAACAATTCTATGGCTGATAAAAAGAAAAAACATCCTGATAAAAAACCAAGATTACATGCCAGGAACAAGCATCGAGATCGCTATAATTTTAAGGAATTGATCGACACCTGTCCTGATCTGGCACAATTTGTGGTTAAGAATAAATTTGGGGATGAATCTATTGATTTTTTTAATGCTGATGCTGTTAAAATGTTGAACAAGGCCTTGTTAATTCATTATTATGGGCTGACGGATTGGGATATTCCCAAAGGGTATTTGTGCCCGCCGATTCCGGGAAGAGCTGATTATATTCATCATATGGCTGATCATTTAAAAGGAAGTAATTTTGGGAGATTACCAGAAGGTGAGAAAATAAGATGTCTTGACATTGGTGTTGGGGCGAATTGCGTTTATCCAATTATTGGTGTACATGAGTATGGATGGTCTTTTATAGGTTCGGATATAGACCCTGTAGCGATCGATTCAGCAAACAGCATAATCAACTCTAATGAAATGCTTCAAGGTAAGGTGGAGTGCAGGTTGCAATCCAAATCATCTGATATTTTTTATGGTGTAATTCTGAGATCAGAACCTATTGATCTAACCATTTGCAACCCACCATTTCATGCATCAAGGGCGGAGGCAACCGCTGGGACCCTGAGAAAATTGACCAATCTTAAAAAAAAGAAGGTTACAAAGGCTGACTTGAATTTTGGAGGAAAGGAAGGTGAGCTTTGGACCGATGGAGGCGAAAAACGGTTTATTCGACGCATGATTAAAGAGAGTAAGAAGTTCGGGAAATCATGTTGCTGGTTTTCTACGCTGGTGTCTAAACAATCAAATTTAAATGAAATTTATAAGCTGCTTGATGAATTGGAGGTAGAGGAATACAAAACGATTCAAATGGGTCAAGGTAATAAATCGAGTAGGATCGTCACCTGGACTTTTTTAACTCATGAGGAAGAGGCTCATTGGGTGAAAGAAAGATGGACAAAAAAATAAGGAACAAAATAAATCAAATTCAAACAATGTATATTAAAATGTCATGTGTATTGCTAGTGCTCTTAATGCTGAGCTGCACTACAAAAGTTAAGAAGCCTGAAAAACCTTCGGAGCAAAACCTCGATATTGTAGCTATGCTCGATACAGTATTTACAACCGAGCAGCAACCAATTAGTCGGAGAGACGCCTATATCGACTCTTTTGGAGTTGATTCTAAGAAGGCTCAGGAGCAGCAGGAAATTTATGAAAGAAATCATGCAATTAACGAAAAGAAAGTGAGACACTTACTGGATACTCAGGGGTGGCCGGACGTAGAACTCATTGGAGAACGAGGGAACAGAACCATTTGTAATGTTATTCAACATGCTGATAATGAGGTAAGAATTTTATACCTGCCTATGATGCGAAAGGCTGTTGCTGATGGAGATTTAAGCGCTCAATATCTGGTCAGAGCCGAGGATAGAATTGCTACCGAACGAGGCGACTTACAGGTCTATGGAGGTCAGATGAAGTACTATCCCGAAACAAAGAGCTTTAATGTATGGCCGGTTTACGATCCTGAGAATATTGATAAAAGAAGGGCCGCTATAGGCTTAGGTCCCATTTCCGAATTCTTAAAGATGCGGTTTGATTTTGAATGGGATTTAGAGGAACAGATCAAAAGAACAGCCGCTTTTGAAGCTGAAAAGAAAAAGAAGTTGGAAAGCGAATAAGGTGTTATGACATATGATGAGGTAATTACTTGTTTATATGATTTGCAGGATCCTGATAAGGTAGTGTTCAAGGAAAAGAAATTTGGTGTTGTTTCTCATAATTCATTAGGGATTTATCATAAGGAGCTTAAAATAATTGCCAAAGAGATTGGAAGAGATAATGAACTTGCTTTACAACTTTTTGAAAGTGGGATTTATGAAGCGCGCTTATTATGCAGTAAAATTTATGATCCGAAAGAGCTCACTTCAGACTTGATGGAGTATTGGGTCGTCACTTTTGAAAACTGGGAGATTTGTGACAGTTTTTGCATGGGCTTGTTTGCCAAAAGTAGTTTAGCCCTGGAGAAAATTCACGAATGGACGTCCAGAAGGGCGGAGTTTGAAAAAAGAGCCGGTTTCGCTACAATGGCCGCCTATTGCATGGCTGACAAAAAATCTGATAATGACTTGTTCGAGAAATTTCTGCCGCTATTAATCAGAGAGGCCAACGATGAAAGATTGTATGTGAAGAAAGCAGTGAATTGGGCCTTGCGAAGTATTGGTAAGCGCAATGTTGATTTAAATCAACGCGCTTTAGATACAGCTCATAAAATATTGACCTTTGACACGAAGGCAGCAAATTGGATTGCCAAAGATGCCATTCGTAAACTGGAGGCTGAAAATGTAAACATATTAGATTATCCCAGGGCTTTATATAGATAGAGGAATAGGGGTGTTTTTAAATAAGAAATCTATTTGGAGAATTTACTGGGAGATATTAGAAATTGTACGATTTGTTTGCCTCATTTGGTTCATGGGGTGAATCCGGTTTTGACGGCACATCGTAAAAGTAAAGTTGCAATTGTAGGTCAGGCGCCCGGTTCTGTAGTTCACAATTCTGGAATTCCCTGGGATGACAAAAGCGGTGAGCGGTTGAGACAATGGCTGGGTCTTCATGTCACGGATTTTTATAATGAAGAAAAGTTGGCTTTAATACCCATGGGTTTTTGTTATCCGGGTAAAGGAAAAAGTGGTGACCTGCCACCAAGAAAAGAATGTGCTCCCCAATGGCATCAAACCTTGTTTTCTGAAATGAATGAGTTGCAATTAGTTGTGTTGATCGGGACCTATGCTCAATCGTATTACTTAGGGGATAAAAGAAAAAAGACATTGACGGAAACAGTAAGAAATTATACAGAGTATTTGCCTAAATACTTCCCCCTTCCTCATCCTTCTCCCAGAAATAATATTTGGTTGCGTAAAAATGACTGGTTCGAGAATGAAGTGATTCCAGTTCTTAGGCAGCGAATCGGTCAAGTACTTCTTCCATGAGTTTTCATATGTTTTAAGTGACGTAAATAGGCTGCTTTTGGTATATTTGAACGGAAAATATAATCTGTACATATGTCAAAAGAAATTGTTTTAGAAAATGATAGGGCCCTGCTTCGACCTCTGGAATCAAAGGATTTTGAGCAACTAGCTTATTTCTCGTTGAAAGAACCTGATCTTTGGACCTATTCCTTGACTCCTGCCAGTGGAATTGAGAATTTGAAAACATATCTAAGTAAGGCACTTGATGAGAAGGCTGCCGGTACCTCATATCCTTTTTTAGTGATTGATAAATCAAATAATGAGATTGCCGGATCAACGCGATTTTATGATATAAACATGGGGTATCGTACCACTCAATTGGGTTATACCTGGTATGGTAAGAGATTCCAAGGCACCGGTTTGAATAAGAACTGTAAATACCTGATGCTATATTATGCTTTTGAAAACTGGGGGATGGAGCGTGTAGAGTTTAGAGCAGATCATACCAATAAAAGGTCAATAGCCGCGATGAAAAGTATCGGATGTGTTGAAGAAGGGGTATTACGAAGCAATTGTTCTAGCCCCTCAGGCAGGAGGGATAGTATTATTTTAAGTATTTTAAGAGATGAGTGGTATACTACAGTGAAGAAGAACCTCGAAGAAAAAATAAAAATATGAGAACATTTTCAATTGTGTTGACTTTTTTGGGGCTTCTGTTGTTTTTCTCTTGCAAAGAAAAGAAGAAAGAATCGGAAGAAGATGGGTTCCGTGGATTGTGGACGTTGGTCAGTATGGAGCAATTGAACTCTGAGACTGATCAATGGGAAGAATGGAGAAGTGGTATGCAGGGTTATATCTTATATGACGGTACGAATAATATGTCTCTTCATTTGACGACCAGGGGGTATGAAAAAACAGCGATTCGCTTTCCGAACTTTACGGATACGATCCCGGAAGATGCATTAAAGCACCTGACCAATTCGTATGTTTATGTTGCAAAGTATAAAGTTGATACAGAGCAAGGAACGGTTGAGCATGCCAGGATATCTCACTCCAATCCTGGTGACTGGAATAAAGTTGTGAAAAGAAATTATACCTTCAAAGGTGATACGCTGATATTAAAACCCGTTGAAAGTGCCAATTCAAATCTGAGACTCACCTGGATAAAAGATAAAAGATAGAAACAGTATGGAAATGGAGTTGTATACACTGGCCCGAGTGATTCATGTGATCGCAGTTATTTTATGGATAGGTGGGGTTAGTATGGTGACAACGGTTTTGATCCCTGCCATCAAAAAATTAAAATCCAAAGAAGAACAGATCAGCACTTTCGAACAAATAGAAGGAAGGTTTGCTGTGCAAGCCAAAATAACGACCCTGTTAACGGGTATATCAGGATTTTACATGCTTTATGCTATGGATAGCTGGGACCGCTATCTGGATCTGAAATTTTGGTGGATTCACGCCATGACACTTGTTTGGATATTGTTTACCTTGGTCTTATATGTTTTAGAGCCTTTGGTACTGCATAAGTTATTTCGAAAATAT
The DNA here is from genome assembly GCF_051011215.1 of Lutimonas sp. Lineage (NCBI taxonomy): Bacteria > Pseudomonadati > Bacteroidota > Flavobacteriia > Flavobacteriales > Flavobacteriaceae > Lutimonas > Lutimonas sp. Next base: position 26,074 of record NZ_JBPCUJ010000020.1, on the reverse strand, counting down.
GCCGAGAAGAATCCTGGTAAAACGTTTTCGATTATGCATAGAGCACATTGGTTTTTGTTAGTATTGAGTTTGATCACCACCGCTGGTGTAGTCGCAGGAAGCCATGGGTGGTTTATATTTTAATTAAAAAAACAGAAATGAAAAAATCGATTTTAAAGACCTTACTATGTGGTTTTGTTGTTTTACTGGCTTCAGATCTGGAGGCCCAGCAAGTATACAAAGATAAATTTGCCCATACATTTTCTATCGTAGCCAGAGACGAGAAAACAGGAGAAATGGCTGTGGGTGTCCAAAGTCATTGGTTTTCGGTAGGGACCATTGTTTCATGGGGTCAATCAGGAGTTGGCGTTGTAGCGACCCAATCCTTTGTAAATCCCGCTTTAGGACCTGAAGGATTGGCTTTGATGGAGCAAGGAATTTCCGCACCGCTGGTATTGGATCGGCTGATCTCAGAGGATAATGGGAGAGATGTGAGGCAGGTAGCTATGCTTGACGCTGCTGGGAAAGTGAAAGCTTACACAGGAAAAAAATGTATCGTGTCTGCTGATCATTACGTGGGAGAAAACTTTTCGGTTCAGGCAAATATGATGCTCAATGATAAGGTGGTTCCAGCGATGGTCAAGGCATTTGAAAAGCATCATGATCTTCCGCTTGGTGATCGGGTGTTGAAAGTGTTGATGGCAGCTCAGGAGGCCGGAGGGGATATTCGAGGACAGCAATCTGCCGCTTTGCTAGTTGTAAACGCAGAAAAAGTTGCTGAGCCATGGTTGGATAAAAAAATTGATTTACGGGTTGATGACCATAAGGCTCCTTTGCAAGAAATAGAGCGCTTGCTGAAAGTACAAAAAGCATATGCCCATTTAAATCGCGGAGATCTTGCCATGGAAGAAGGGGATATGAAACTGGCATTGGATGAATACAGTGCCGCCGAACAGATGTTTCCTGATAATCTGGAAATGAAATACTGGAAGGCTGTTACACTTTCAAACAACGGTCGTTTAGAGGAAGCCTTACCCATATTTAAGGCTGTTTTTGCCAAGGATGAGAATTGGCGTGAATTGACCAGAAGACTTCCGGCTTCGGATTTACTTAGTCTATCCGATGCTGATATTCAATCCATTCTTAGCTTGTAAAGACGGAAATGCCAAAAAGGTGTGTAAAATTGATTTTCTCGAAAAAACCCTATCTTGAAGCAAGATAAATGAGACATGGAAAATGAATTGAAACGCAATAAGGAAAATGCCATCGCTTTTTATAAAATGGCTTATGAAGGGAGACCGACAGAAGCCGTAGCTATCTATGTGGGAGATGAATATATACAACACAATCCATTGGTGGGGAATGGAAAACAGCCCTTTATCGATTACTTCAATAGAATGTTCAATGAATACCCTGAGAAATCTATAGAATTTGTACGATCAGTTGCTGAAGGTGATTTAGTCGCTTTGCATACTCATCAGATCTGGCCCGGTAACGATCAGTATGTTACTATGGATTTTTTCAGATTTGATTCGAACGGAAAGATTGTTGAACATTGGGATTCCATGCAGCAAATTCCTGATAAGTCAGCTCATAATAATACCATGTACTAAATGCAATATTTTAAAATCAGATTTTTATTAGCCCTTATGTTGTGCCTTCCGATGATTGCCTTGGCACAGGATGATTGCACCTGTTGCACGGAGCATCACGCTCAATTTGATTTCTGGTTAGGGGAATGGGTCGTTAAAAACGATCAGGGGCAACGGGTTGGTGAGAATTCAATTTCGAAAATTGAAGATAATTGTATCATGCTGGAGAAATGGAAGGGTGCAAAAGGAACTACTGGAACAAGTCATAATTATTATGACAGCTCAGACCAGACCTGGAATCAGTTGTGGATTGATAATAGTGGAAAGGTCTTAAAATTAAAAGGAGGCTTGCAAGGAGACAGTATGGTTATGAAAGGTGATGTAATTAAAGGGGGAAAAGGAGATTTGTTTTATAACCAGATCAGTTGGATTCCTGAATCGGATGGTACCGTACTTCAGCTATGGGAAATTTTTGATTCAAAAGGGCAACTCTTGCAAACGGTATTTAAAGGCTATTATTTTAAAAGAGATGAAGATTAAAAATAGAATTGTAATAACTGTAGTATTTGCTCTATTTGTTCAGGTGTTCCTGGGACAGGAAAAACAAGCTGTCATTGATATGCATGTACATTCTTATCTATTTGAGCCGGAAACGATTGAGAAGTTGAGAGCAAGTGGTAACAAAGATTTTTACGGGATAGAAGGTTCTTTTTCTAAAGAAGAACATTTTAAGCAAACGTATGAACGTTTTAAGAAGTTTAATATTACAAAAGCTGTTGTCAGCGGATCGCTTGAAAGTGTTTCTTATTGGAAGGATAACGATATAGATAATCGCATCATTCGGGGTGTTTTTATGAAAGAATCTACCGACGAAGACTTGACTTCCGAACGATTTGAAGCCCTCGTAAAGGATGGGACCATTCAGGTTTTTGGCGAGATCGCCCCTTATTATGGTGGAGGTACCATAAGCGACAAGGAATGGGCTCCTTATTTGAAAATTTGTGAGGAATATGATATTCCAGTAGGTATTCACACCGGTGGGGGAGATCCTGGCGGTAATTCGTCCTGGGCACCAAAATCAAGGCTGAGGTATGGTGACCCTTATTTGATTGAAGATATTTTAGTAGAATATCCAAAGTTAAGGGTTTACATGATGCATGCAGGAGGCGAAGACTGGCCTGAAAGAGCCATCCGATTAATGGACTATTATCCTAATTTATATACTGATATTGCGGTGATGCTCTGGGTAAATGAAAATACCAAGCGCTATATAAAACAGTTTCTTCAAGATGTAAAACAAGCTGGCTATCTGGATCGTGTCTTATTTGGTTCAGATCAAATGTATTGGCCTGATGCGATTGACAGATCAATTGATTATTTGAATAGTATGGAGTTCCTAACGGAAAATGATAAGCAGGATATTTTATACAATAATGCTTTCGAATTTTTGAAATTAGATGCTACTCAATAGTCTTTAAAATACAATGGAGTGATAATTTTAATTTATATAACAAATGATTCATCTTATAGTCGGTAATACTGGTTCTGGAAAAACAACCTATTCAAATTCTTTAAAGAAAGAAAGTGGCGGGCTGATTTTTAGTATTGATCAATGGAACAATACCTTGTTCATTCCTGATAAGGAAGCAACGGATGGTTTAGAATGGTTTTTAGAAAGAATTGAAAGAGTAGAAAGCCTAATGATGGAATTGGTAAAACAATTGGAATCGTCTGGAATTGACTCTATCCTTGATTTGGGTCTTTCGAAGTTTGAACATCGAGAAAAATTTAGAAGATTTGCGGCTGAACATCATTTCCAGATAAGATTGCATTATCTTGACATCGCTAAAAAAACAAGATATGAGCGGGTTCGGCAACGGAATCTTCAAAAAGGTGATACTTTTGAATTTGAGGTAAGCGATGAGAATTTTGAGTTTATGGAAGGTTGGTTTGAGACTCCAAGGGAATCGGAATTAGAAGATGCCCTAATCATTGAGCAATAACATGATCGTCCGGATTAAATTTTAAAATTTGATTTTTCATAATATCAACTATTGACATTGATGGATAAGAGAGTCCAAACAGTAAATTTTATCGAATTGAATCTTGCGATTCTTTTCATCAGTACTTCCGGGGCTTTAGGTCGTTTTATAGATTTACCTATCCCAATTACCATTGGTCTGAGGTCGTTATTGGGGGGGATTGCACTATACCTTTTTTGCAGATGGAAAAAAATCAGTTTTCGTATTGAAGGTAAGGACCGAAAAACAGTTGTTATTGGAGGTATTTTGCTCGGCCTGCATTGGATTACCTACTTTTATTCGCTTCGATTGTCCAACGTCGCTATTGGCATGCTGTCTTTATTTACATATCCTGCTATCACGGCGATTTTGGAACCGATTTTTCTTAAAACTAAAATTTTAAAAATACATTTGTTGTTGAGTTTGTTGGTTTTGGTCGGTATCTATTTTTTAGTACCTGATTTTGATCTTCAAAATGATGACTTTAAGGCAGTAGGCTTTGGAGTGTTATCGGCCTTTTGTTATGCGACAAGAAATATTATTTTAAAAACCAAGATCAATCAATACGACGGTACCTTACTGATGGCATATCAATTATTGGTCATCACACTGGTTTTAAGTCCCTTTGCATTTTATTTAGATACTTCGCAGGTCGTGGCCTATTTGCCGGCTACCCTCTTGTTGGCCATATTGACAACGGCTATTGGACATAGTTTATTTCTTCGAAGTTTAAGACATTTTTCTACTGTTACAGCCAGTATTGTTAGTTGTAGTCAACCCGTTTACGGAATTATTATAGGCATGATTTTTTTAAATGAATATCCTGAAGTGAGTACCATTATTGGTGGAGCTATCATTATACTAACTGTGATCATAGAGAGTTTACGTGTATTCAGAATTTCTAAACCATTAGCCAATGATCAAAATTAATAAAGTACACCATATGGCCATTATTTGTAGTGATTATAACAGATCAAAGATGTTTTATACGCAGGTACTGGGGTTTGATATGGTACAGGAAACCTTTCGGGAAGAACGGGCATCTTATAAATGTGATCTATCCCTTCATGGAGCATATACCATTGAGTTGTTCTCTTTTCCAAATCCTCCAAAAAGATTAACAAGGCCCGAGGGCACCGGCTTGAGACATGTGGCTTTTGAAGTGGACGATGTGGAGGAAAGTGCAGCAATTTTGGCCAAGGCAGGAATAGCAACAGAAAACATTCGGGTGGATGAAATTACAAATAAGAAGTTTATATTTTTTTCTGACCCTGATGGGTTGCCTATAGAATTGTACGAAAAATGATACAAATTGATACTTTTGTTAAGGGATTTTCCGGTAGAATTGGTCAAGCCCATGGCGAACCCTGGGAGTTAATGCAAGGCTTAAACGACCTTTTGACGGAAATGATGCAAAATTTAGGCGATGATTTTTTAATAGAAAATCAGATCGCTATTCATAAAACGGCTGTAATCGAAGCGAACGTCACGCTGAAAGCACCTGTAATTATTGGTGCAAATTGTTTTATCGGGGCCAATGCCTATTTGAGAAACGGGGTTTTTTTAGGGAATGGAGTGAAGATAGGAACTGGATGTGAAATCAAATCTTCTGTCGTATTTGATAAAAGTAGTATTGCTCATTTTAATTTTATTGGAGATAGTATTATTGGTAGCTCGGTGAATTTTGAGGCAGGTTCGATTACTGCAAATCACTTTAATGAAAGAAGAGATAAAGATGTGTATGTTGTTTATCAAGGGAATGTGATCAATACGGGGGTCCATAAATTTGGAGCCTTGGTAGGCGATGGATCAAAAATTGGTGCGAACGCGGTTTTATCTCCGGGTACCTTGCTTAAAAGGGATACGGTTGTTCAAAGACTGGAATTAATAGATCAACTGAATCAAGTTAGATCCTGAGTTTACCTTTTTTTTAATTTTTCTTCAGTAACTTTAGATGAATTGTATTGATTCTGTCATGAAGAAATTACTTTCTATGTTGATTTTTTTTGTCTTGGCGTCCTGTGTGGTTGGTGGAGCAGGTCAGAAGGAAATAATTACAAACAACCCTGAATTGTTAGGTGATTGGGAAGGTGTTGGTGGTTTTTTAGATATCAAAACGGCTAAACAGATGGGTGATATCTCGCTAAAGATTCACATTGACGAGAATAATCAAATTACCGGAAGCATTGGGGATGCAAAGATCAATGGGATGAAATTGACTGAAGCAAATTATGGCTATGAGATCAGAGGAGTTTTAGATGCTAAGGTCAAAGAGGGAGTTGATTTTGAAAAGGACCACCTCATTATATTATTGGTTTTGCCTAAAGAACAAGACAGATTTACGGAGACAATCGACGCTAATTTTCATTTGAAAAGTAATTTTGTATTTGATTTCGGGATGAGAGTTGGTGGGGTATATTTAACAAAAATGGAGTAGTAATAATAAGTATAATGATGAAAAAGGTTGCAGTGGCACAGGTTTCACCTGTTTTTTTAGATAAGAATAAAACGATAGATAAAGCCTGTGAAATAATCACCGAGGCAGGAAAAGAAGGGGCAGAACTAATTGTGTTTCCTGAAGCTTTTATTTCCGGGTATCCCGATTGGGTATGGCTTATTCCGAACAGTAAAGGTGCGGAACTTAATGAGCTTTTTATAAAGTTAGTCGAAAATGCAGTTTCAGTCCCGGACATGAGTACAGAGAAATTATGTAAGGCGGCCAAAGCAGCGGGAATTAATGTTGTAATGGGGATGCATGAGCGAAATATTGAGACCAGTAATGCAAGTCTCTTTAATAGTTTGTTATTCATTGATCATACCGGTAAGGTACTTGGAAAGCATAGAAAATTGATTCCCACAGGAGGTGAACGATTGATATGGGCACAGGGTGATGGTACAACTTTACAATCTTACCATACGTCTATAGGAAAAATTGCGGGACTTATCTGCTGGGAGAATTATATGCCTTTGGCCCGGAATGCAGTCTATGAAAGTGGTGCACAGATTTTAGCAGCGCCTACCTGGGATAAAAGCCCGAATTGGCAGATCAGTATGCAACATATTGCAAGAGAAGGTGGTGTGTTCGTTTTATCGGCTTGTATGGCACTCAAAATGACGGATATCCCGGATCATTTTGATTTCAAAAAATTATATCCTGAAGGGAGGGAGTGGATCAATACAGGAAATAGCTGTATTGTAGCGCCCAACGGCAAAATACTTGCTGGCCCTATGGAAGCTGAGGAAGGAATTTTATATGCTGAGATCGATCTTAAAGATATTATTGCTGCCAAAAGAATGTTTGATGTGGTTGGGCATTACAGCAGGCCTGATGTTTTTAAATTTAGTCGATAATTAATTTGAATCAAATTAGAAAACAATAAAATAGTTTATGAAGCAGGTAGTATTGATAACACTTTTTTTAAGTAGTCTGATGCTCGCTGCACAGAAGCAACGTGCAAGAGATTTGGGAGTGCCATTTACGGGAACAACGGGCACATATAATGCGATTACAGATGTTCCAGGAGTTGAAGTTGGATACAGTACAATAATTTCTGGAAATGGAGAACATGTTATCGGTGAAGGACCAGTGAGAACTGGAGTCACGGCAATATTTCCAAGAGGAAAAGCAAAGAAGTTTAGTCCGGTGTATGCGAATTGGTACAGTCTGAACGGGAATGGTGAAATGACAGGAACTACCTGGGTCACCGAATCAGGGTTTTTGGAAACTCCTATAATGATCACAAATACCAATAGTGTTGGGGTTGTGAGAGATGCTGTACTGAAGTGGTATGTTGACACAGATTGGTATAAAGGAGAGGACTGGTGGTATACCTACCCTGTTGTTGGTGAGACGTATGATGGATTTTTAAATGATATTTATGGTTTTCATGTGAAGGAAGAGCATGTTTTAGAGGCTATTGAAAATGCGTCATCCGGTCCCATTGAAGAAGGAAATGTTGGTGGGGGAACAGGGATGATGTGTCTCGGTTTTAAGGGAGGTACCGGAACAGCATCAAGAGTGATGACAGTTGATAAGAAAATATATACCGTAGGTGCTATCGTACAATCTAATTTTGGCGCGAAAAGAAATTTAAATATTGCCGGTGTTCCTGTGGGGATAGCTTTAAAAGATACTTTGAGCTATGAGTACAATGCACCACCGCAATCACGGCGGCAAGAAGGGGATGGATCTATTATCGTAATTGTTGCAACGGATGCGCCCTTATTACCTCATCAGTTAAAAAGAATTGCCCAAAGAATTCCTTTAGGAGTTGGAATCGTAGGAGGCCGTGGAAGCAATGGTTCGGGAGACATTTTTTTAGCCTTTTCAACTGCGAATGAAAATGCGTTTAACAGAGACGAAACTGTGACCGTTGAAGTATTTTCAAATGATCGATTAATGCCATTTTTTGAAGCCACCGTTCAGGTTGTTGAAGAAGCAATTATCAATGCGATGATCGCTGCTGAAACTATGGAAGGAATTCACGGTAATAAAGCCTATGCCTTACCTCATGATTTATTGAAAGAAACTTTAAAGGATTATAATCGACTCGAAGAATAATAAGAAGAATTTTTGAAGGTTTGTTTATTGTTTACTTGGAGTTTTGGTGAATATTATTATATTTAATCACCTAATTTACTGTTGTTTAACTTTTTTGCGGAAATTAACAGTCAATTCTTAAACAAATAAGGAAATGAACCATGATATTACAAAAATGATGTGTTTGGATGTTTATTTATCATCCCTCAATCAACAGGAATATGATAAAATAAAACACTTACTTAAACCATCAGTAACTGAAAAATCACCTTTGATGAGTTGGGATGTTTTTGGCAGCTATTACCAGAACACCTCTGATAAGTTAAAACGAGAAGCTGATATAAAAGAACTAAGAAAATTGGCTTTAAAATTACATTGGAAGAACAATCTTGATGAAATTTTCGAAAATGAATCTTTTGAAGCCCTGGTGGTAACTGATATGACGAGAAAAATCATATGGGTGAATGATGGCTTTGCGGATATGACAGGCTACAGTAAAAGATTTGCGTTGCATCAAACTCCAAAGTTTTTGCAAGGTGAGGCCACGACAGTGAAGCAAAAAAATGAAATAAGACAGCAACTTGTCTTGGATGAACCCTTTACGAAGGTCATCACCAATTATAAAAAAGACAATACACCCTATGAATGTGAGTTAAAGATTTTTCCGCTGTACGGTTCTGAAACTACTCATTATTTAGCATTGGAAAAGCAGGTGAGCTAATTTTTGTATACCTTTACGAAGATGAGCTTGCGAACGACTGCCATACTTCTAATCTGCACTTTATTTTATCTGAACATTTATGGTCAGGAACTTCGCAGGGGTTTCAATGAGCTGATCGATCAAAAGGTTTTCCTGGTGGTTCTTGGGACCGTTCAGGATGCAGGATCCCCACATATTGCATGTAAAAAGGAATGTTGTTTGAAATTATTCGAAGAAAGGAATTACAACAGAAAGGTTGTCTCTCTTGGTTTGGTGGATCAGATTAATTTTTCAAAGTATATATTTGAAGCAACACCTGACCTGCCAACTCAAATGAAAGCCTTGAAGGAAATAGGACTTGTAGATAATAACGAAACTCCAGATGGTTTTTTTCTGACTCATGCGCATATTGGTCATTATTCAGGATTGATGTATCTTGGAAAAGAAGCTATGAATGCTGATGAATTGTCCGTTTTTGCCATGCCAAAAATGATCGATTTTCTCCAATCTAACGGACCATGGGATCAATTGGTGAGAAATCGAAACATCAACCTTAGCAGCCTTGCTCATGATGTGGAGTTTCAGCTTACACCAGACCTTAATGTAAGACCTTTACTGGTTCCGCATCGGGATGAGTATTCAGAAACGGTAGGGTTTATTATAAAAGGCCCCAATAAAACAGCGCTTTTTTTACCTGATATTGATAAGTGGGAGAAATGGGAAGTTGATATTAATGAATTAATTAAAGAAGTGGATTATGCCTTTATTGATGCGACTTTTTACGATGGAAAAGAGATTAATAACAGAGATATATCCGAAATTCCTCACCCGTTTATCATTGAGAGTATGGAGAAATTCCGATGGCTTCCATCAGAAGAAAAGTCTAAGATTTTGTTTATTCATTTTAACCATACCAACCCTGTATTAGATGAAAATAGTGAAGCAACTCAAACTGTCTTGAAAAAGGGGTTTAACATTGCCCGAAAGAATGATGTGTTTGAGCTTTAACTCAAAGAGGTCTTTCCAAAATTAATAGGTTCATGCTATGGATGAAAACCAAATGACATTTGATGCCTGGAATAATGTTGCAGCAGTTTATGAATCTCAATTTATGAATCTTAAGCTGTACGATGAGACTTATGATTTATTCTTGCATGTTTTAAGGGGAGTGAGTGCTGAGGTGTTGGAAATTGGATGCGGTCCGGGGAATATTTCAAAATATTTGATAGAAAAAAGACCGGGCTTGGGCTTGCTGGGAATTGATTCGTCTGTTAAGATGCTTGAAAGGGCCCGGTTAAATGTGCCTGAAGCAAGTTTTGAGGAACTGGACTGTCGTACTGTTTTATCTCTTAAAAGTCAATTTGCCGGCATTGTTTGTGGATTTATCATTCCTTACTTATCGAAAACAGAAAGAAAAAAATTAATAGCGGACTGTTCCAGACTTTTGGTCAAGCACGGAATTCTTTACCTTAGTTTTGTCCATACTGAAATGGAAGAATCACAGCTTCTAAAAGATCAAAAAGGGAATTGTATGCGATTTTATGGCCATAATCATCTCAAGGTGACTGAAGAGCTAAGATCGAATTCATTTGAGTTGCTTTATGAGTTGTCAATACCCTTCCGGCGAAAAGATGGTTCTAGTGAAGATCATTTTGTTGTGATTGCCAAAAGGGGCTCCTGATTCAAGTAGTGCCTCGGATGGTGAATTGTTAGATGTACTTTATTATGGTCTATAATCAAGTGAAAAATTGAATGAGAATATATGAAACAGACAGTTAAAGAATTTCTGGATGCACTGGCTTTGTCAGCTGCGGATAAATATGCCTTAGTTCTGGCTATCAGAGAAAAAGTTAAGAAGCAAAACGATGAAATAAATGAACGGATGATGTATGGAGGGATTATGCTTTCTGTTCAGGAAGACCTGGGAGGCATTTTTGTTTATAGCCATCATGTTTCTTTTGAGTTTGGTCAGGGTTTTTTATTTAATGATCCAGATCACCTTCTGGAAGGCAAGGGGAAATTTAGAAGGCATCTTAAAATTAGAAGCCTCGAGGACAGTAGTTTTGTTAGCTTAGAATTTTATCTAAAGCAAATGTTACAAAAATAATATTATTAAGAAATATAACAATAAATATATTTAAAGTGTTGATATTAAATGAATTAATATTTACATATTAATGTGATACATTAATATAGAGCAATAGGATGTTTGAAGTAAGAAGTTGGCAATCACTCATTAAGAATGAATAAAGAAAATGGTCATTTGGTACGATTCAGAAAGGCAGTTGCTGCTGATATCGAAGCACTCAATTTAGTTTGTTTGGCATCCAAGAGGTATTGGAATTATCCGGAAGAATGGATTTCTATGTGGAAGGATGATTTAACACTTACCGAACAAGATCTTACGGAAGCATCTGTCCTTGTGTTGGAAGTTGAAGGACATGTAAAAGGTTTTTGCTCCATTAAAACGCATGAAGATTCTTATGAAGTGTTGCATCTTTGGTTGTTGCCGGCCTTCATAGGTAAGGGTTTGGGTAAAGATTTATTGGAAAATGCCTTGGACAGGGTTTTTGATGCTGATTTGCCAATTTTAGTTGAGGCAGATCCGCATGCAGAAGCGTTTTATAAAAAACAGGGATTTAGGACCTATGGTAAAAAAGAGAGTTTTCCAAAAGGGCGGTTTTTACCACTAATGAAAAAGGAGCGTTTGGAATAATTTTACTTATTTTTTCTTTCCGAGTAAAGATTCAATTACTTTTATAGTTCGGTAAAAAAATCGACAGTCCTTTCACAGAGGATTGAATATTAAAAACATATTTTATGCAAAAGCAATTCATTCAAATTGTGGTATTATTTTCAATTTTTTTAGCTCCAGCGATGCTGACTTCGCAAATGCGGGAGATCAGGTCTTTTGAAAATGGGTGGAAATTTTTTCAAGGAAAAAATGATAATGCCTTTCAGGAAAACTTTGTCGATAAGCATTGGGAAGATGTAGTTGTGCCGCATGACTGGGCCATTAAAGGTCCCTTTGATAAGGAAATTGATAAGCAGCTTGTAAAAATAGTGCAAAACGGGGAAGAGGAAGCTACGGAAAAAACCGGTAGAACAGGCTCTTTGCCGCATATTGGAGAGGCATGGTATCGAAATCAGTTCGAGCTTACGGAATTGGAGTCTGCTAAAAAAATCATCATCGCTTTTGACGGTGCTATGAGCAATGCAACTGTTTATATTAACGGAATTAAAGTAGGTGAGAATAATTACGGTTACGGTTACTTTTATTTTGATATCAGTGAGTTTATACGACAAGGCAGTAATAGCTTGGCAGTTCATCTAAATAATAAGCCTTTGTCTTCCCGATGGTATCCGGGTGCAGGTTTGTACAGGAAGGTTCAACTGATCATTAAAGAAAAGGAAAGTATAGCGCATTGGGGCGCATTTATAACAACTCCTGTTGTTTCTCATGAGAAGGCAAAAGTAAATCTTAAATTGAAGGTGTCTCAAAATGAAGGAAGGATAGAAGTTAAGTTAAAAGACAAAAATGGAAATCTCATAGCTGCCGGGAGCACCGATCTTATGTTTAAAAATGAATTTGATCTGAATATGGCTGTGGATAAGCCGCGTTTATGGAGCCCGGAATCACCTGATTTATACACGGCTGAAATTGCTTACAGCATCGACGGTATTGTAAAGGATGAGATTTCACAACGATTTGGCATCCGAAGTATTAATTATAGTTCAGAAACTGGCTTTAGTTTAAACGGGAAGCGCAGGAAATTTAAAGGAGTTTGTTTGCATCATGATTTAGGGCCATTAGGTGCAGCTTTGAATAAGGCGGCACTGAGAAGGCAATTAACTATTTTAAAGGATATGGGGGTGGATGCCATAAGGAGTTCGCATAATATGCCTTCAATGGAGCAATTAGAGCTTTGTGACGAAATGGGTTTTATGTTTCTGGCTGAAAGTTTTGATGAATGGGCGAAGCCAAAAGTTAAAAATGGGTATAATTTATATTTTCAGCAAGATGCGGAAAAGGATGTGGTTAATTTGGTTCATGCGACTAGAAATCATCCTTGTATTGTGATGTGGAGTTCTGGAAATGAAGTGCCTGACCAATGGGGGTCAGAAGGTGTTAAAAGAGCAAAATGGCTGCAGGATATCTTTCATCGGGAAGATCCCACAAGGCCGGTAACGGTGGGTATGGATCAGGTGGAAAGCACTATGGAATCTGGGTTTGGAGCCATATTAGATGTTCCTGGTTTAAATTACAGACTTCATTTATATGAAGAAGCTTATGAAAAATTCCCGCAAGGATTCTTGCTGGGATCTGAAACAGCTTCCACGGTGAGTTCCAGAGGAATATATAAGTTTCCGGTCGAGAAGGCTGCAATGAAGCAATATGCCGATTTTCAATCTTCATCCTATGATCTGGAATATTGTGATTGGTCTAATGTGCCAGATGATGATTTCGCCCTGCAGGATGATAAGCCATGGGTTATAGGAGAGTTTGTATGGACTGGTTTTGACTATTTAGGTGAACCAACACCATATGATGAGAAATGGCCCTCCAGAAGCTCTTATTTTGGTATTTGTGATTTGGCGGGAATACCTAAGGATAGATATTATTTGTATCGAAGCAGGTGGAATACGCAGGATGAAACACTGCATATTCTGCCTCATTGGAATTGGAAAGGGAGAGAAGGGCAGGTAACGCCGGTTTTTGTCTATACCAATTATCCGAGTGCTGAGCTCTTTATCAATGGGAAAAGCATGGGCGTTCAGAAAAAACATAAGGGCAGCAATCAAACAAGGTATAGATTGATGTGGATGGATGTTGTATATGAACCGGGAACAGTCAAGGTCGTAGCTTATGATCAAAATGGGGTTGAGAAGGCTTCAAGAAAAATGCAGACCGCTGGAGATCCTTATCAAATACATTTGGATTCAGATAGAATTGAGTTGAATTCAGATGGTAAGGATTTGGCATTTATAACAGTATCTGTGAAAGACAAAGCTGGTAATAGTTGTCCGACTGCTAGCAATGAATTAAAATTTAAAGTAAAAGGACAAGGTGATTTTAAAGCGGTTTGCAACGGAGATCCAACTTCTTTGGAATTATTTCACATTCCTGAAATGAAATTATTCAGTGGTAAATTAGTGCTAATTGTTCAGTCAAAAACAGAGGTTGGTAAAATTTCAGTAGAAGTCAGCGGCAAGGGATTGAAATCAACCAGTTTGGAATTAGAGGGAGTAAAAGGCATGTAATTCATAGTTATAAGTTGTAAAGTAAATTATAAATTAAAGGTTATTAAAAATTTATGAATCAAGTGATTAGATTTTTTATATTATTTATTTTACTGATCTCGTTGGGCTTTAGTCAATTGGGAGTAACTACAACCAATGATACGCTAAATTATAAGAACTATCATCTAAAGGTGCTTGAGGCTGAGACCTTGATTGCAAATGAAAAATATCAAAGCGCTTTAGATATTTATCACAATTTGTTTGCTACTTACAGTTTTGTTTTTCTCAGGGAGTATAAAGTCGCTAGTCAGTTGGCGGTTCTTTTAAATCATCAGGCGGTGGCATTTGACATACTGGAAAAAGGCATTCTGGGGGGATGGAGCAAGAAATCTATAAATAAGAATCAGTTTTTATCAGAATTTTTAAAAGAAGAAAAGTCGAAAGATATTATGTCAAGCTATGAAAAATTGAATCTCACTTTTAAGAGCCGATTGAATGACTCGCTTAGAAATCAAGTTCACGATATGTTCAAAAGGGATCAAAAACTAGCCATTAAAGCACTTTTTAAGTTGAGTTCAACATCACAGGACAAATATGCAGAGAGAAAATTTGCCCCTAACAGTGAAAATCAAATGCAGAAGTTAGATTTGATGCTTAGAGAAACTGGCTATCCTGGTCAAAAAATTATCGGTAATGACATTTGGATGTCGACAATTTTAAGTCATCACAATTCGATTTCTCAGGCCTATGCTGAGAAAGATAGTTTGTATCCTAATGTAAGACCAAGGCTTCTATTGGCGATTGATCAAGGAGAATTGTCCCCATTTGAATTTGCTATGATTGATGAGTGGCGTTTGGCAACCCTAACGAATCCAACAGAAGTGAGTTATGGTTTTTTAAAAGCTCCGAAAAAAAATCAATTACGAAGGTCAGATTCATTAAGAAAGGCAATTGGAATAAGATCTGTTTTGCTCAGAAACAAACTTGTTGATATTGAGGAAAAAACGGGTATGGATTTATATTTATTTGGGAGCCCTTGGGTCAAGGGAAAAATTGAACTGCAATGAATTTAATAAGGCTTAAAGAGGTTTGTTTGGTATTCTTGAGGCTTGGATGTATCGCTTTTGGAGGTCCAGCGGCTCATATTGCCATGATGCAGGAGGAACTTGTTGAGAAAAGAAAATGGATGAGTGAAGAGAATTTTCTTGATATGGTGGGAGCAACGAACCTGGTTCCCGGACCTAATTCAACGCAAATGACCATGCATTGCGGGCATGTGAGGGCTGGTGTACCTGGCCTAATCGTTGCAGGTCTGTCATTTATTCTTCCCGCGGTATTCTTTACATTGCTTCTTGCAATTTTATATGTTGAATACGGAGAAGTTCCTTCAATTGCACCCTTTTTCTATGGTATTAAACCGGCGGTTATTGGAATCATTTTAAACGCCACTTTTAAGTTGGGAAAGAAAGCCTTTAAAGGCTGGCAACTTTGGGTTTTAGGCTTGACTGTAGCGATTATGTCTTTTGTTGGCTGGAATGAGTTTTTGCTGATTATTGGAGGAGGGCTTGTTGGTATGATCTGGTTGGGATTGGATAAAAAGAATGTGAAAATAATTGGTATTGCTCCGATGATGCTTCTCTTGAAATCAGTAAGTGTGGGCATCACAAACACCTCTATTTTTTTTTCATTCCTTAAAATAGCCCTTGTTTTATTTGGAAGCGGCTATGTATTAATTGCTTATGTGGATGCTGAATTGGTAACAAAACTAGGCTGGCTCAGTAAGCAGGAATTATTGGATGCCATTGCGATGGGGCAGTTTACACCAGGTCCCGTATTAACAACGGCCACTTTTATTGGTTATCAGTTAAAGGGTATTAGCGGTGCTTTATGGGCATCATTAGGAATGTTTCTTCCTTCTTTTTTTCTGGTTGGTTTATTGGTAAAGTTGATTCCACTACTGCGTAAATCTAAACTACTGTCTAGTTTTTTAGATGCTGTAAATGCCTGTGCTGTGGGTATTATGATCGCGGTTACAATCCAATTGGGCTATGACATAGGTGGGCAATGGCAAAGCCTTTTATTGATGGCAGTAAGTGTTTTTATCGTATTGAAATTTCCACGACTCAGTCCTATATGGATCATCCTTGGAGGTGGTTTACTGGGGTATATTCTGCTATTGTTTTGAAATGCCTGGTATGTATAAAATTCGGTAAGATGTATGAATTTTTATCCATCTTGATTATCTTTATAGAAAATTAATACGATGAATACTAAAAACTACCCAAGCCTAACCTTGATTTTAATAGCCCTTTTATTTTCTACTGGATTTATAGCCACCTCAGAATGGGTGCTCGTGAAGAATGAAGCTCAGGGCTACCAGATTGAATTTCCAAAAGAACCAAAAAAACGGGTTCAAACTGTCAATACGGAAGCAGGTCCCATTGATATGCATATCAATATGCTGGATCTGTCTGCCAAAGAAAATGACAGTAATCTGATTTATTTAAGCAGCTATGCTCAGTACCCTGACAGCATTATTCATTCGGATCAAAGAGAACAATTGAAAGGATTTTTCAGAGAAACGATTGAAGGTTTGGTCGGTTCCATTGATGGAAAAATGCTCAATGAAAGAGAAATTACCATTGATGGATTTAAGGGGAAAGAAGTAAAGATTAATTTTCAGGATGGAATGGCCATCATTCGAATTCGTGTGTATTTGGTAAAGAATCAAGTATATATGCTCCAGGTGGTTACAAAAACGGAAAATGATTCGAATGAATCAATTGCCAGATTTATGAACTCTTTTGATCTTATCAATCAATAAGGGAGCTTATTTTATCAAATGAAAGAGAAGTACTTCAAAGAAAAAGAATTTAAAAATTTACATTTTTTAAAGGGCTCTTTTGAGTCGGCGGATTATGAAAGCTGTGTGTTTAGGTCCTGTGATTTTTCGCAGGCTGATTTCTCTCAGATTGATTTTGTCGATTGTGAATTTCATGAATGTAACCTAAGTATGGCTGTATTGAATGGAACACTTTTTCAGGATTGCCGGTTTTATCAATGTAAAATGCTTGGCCTGAAATTTGAAAACTGTAATGAATTTGGTCTCTCAGTTCATTTTGAATCCTGCTTTTTAAACCAGAGTTCTTTTTATGGCACAAAATTGAAAAGAACGAAGTTTTTAGCTTGTCATTTAAAGTCGGTAGATTTTACAGAAGCAGATATGAGTGAAGCTGTTTTTGATAAAAGTGATTTGCAGGGAGCGGTGTTTCATAGAGTGAATTTAGAAGGAGCTGATTTAAGAGCGGCCAAAAACTTTCGTATTGACCCTGAGTCCAACAAATTGGATAAAAGTAGATTCTCTAATACGAATCTGGCAGGTCTGCTTCGCAAATACAAGCTATTGATAGATTTTTAATACAGGAATGGAAGTAAAGGTATAATGTGAAGAATCATTCATGATGAAATTAGAACATATTGGTATTTGGACAAAGGATCTTGAGGTCATGAAACAATTTTACACAACCTACTTTGGGATGCAAAGCAATGAAAAGTACGTAAATAGCAAAAAAGGATTTTCTTCCTACTTTCTTTCTTTTGAATCTGGAGCCAGAATAGAGTTAATGCATCGGGCAGATATTGTTTCAAACGGAGGAGGAGTTCAACAATTAGGTATAGCGCATCTGGCTATTTCTTTGGGGTCTGAATCTAAAGTAACGGACTTGACAGAGAGGTTGCGGGCAATGAACTTTCGGATTATTGGTGAACCGAGAACCACCGGTGATGGATACTTTGAAAGTGTCATAGAAGATCCGGAAGGAAACTGGATAGAGTTAACTGCGTAAGGTCTGGCTGGTTATCTTTGAAAGATCTCAACACTCAAATCAACATAAAATTATCAAAATAAATCAATCAAATGCATTTTCATATGGCATCATCAACCTATTTTAGACTCAGTCTTCTTTTATTTTTGCAATTCACCTTTATTACTGCGCAAAATACAGATACTTCTCAGATTCTGGACATCAATCGAATTTATGCTGGGGAATTTACACCTGAATTTGAACGTAAAATACAATGGATAGATGATGGAGATGCTTATGTAATTATAGAAAAATCTGCGGCGATTGACGGAGCGGATGAATTGGTGCGTTATGAAAGTAAAAATCAGGAGAAAAGTGTCTATGTGGCAGCGGATAATTTAGTTTCGGATAAAGGCTCCTTAGACATTGAAAGCTTTACCTTAAGTCCTGATGGTACCAAAGTCCTGATCTTTACCAATTCAAGCAGGGTTTGGCGCAGCAATACGAAAGGAGATTATTGGGTATATGATTTGCCTACCAGGAAATTAACACAAGTTGGTGCCAGTTTTAAAGCATCTTCCTTGCTATTTGCCAAATTTTCATCAGATAATAAGTTCCTGTTTTACGTACATGAATTTAATGTCTATAGGGAAAACGCTGAAACTCATGAGGTGGAACAACTTACTTTTGATGGTAATGGCGATATCATTAATGGTACCTTTGATTGGGTCTATGAAGAAGAGTTTGGAAAAAGAGATGGGTTTTCTGTAAGTCCTGCGAATACTAATTTGGCGTTCTGGCATTTAGATGCATCTGATACAGGCGTTTTTTACATGATTAATAACACAGATTCTATTTATTCGAAACCAATTCCTGTTCAATACCCGAAAGTTGGAGAACAACCTTCTGCGGCTAAAATAGGCGTGATTGATCTTGTATCTAAAAAGACAACCTGGATTCCATTGGAAGGGGGAGAGCGGGATAATTATATTCCAGGCATGCAATGGGTGAACGATGACCTGTTGCTTATTCAACAAATGAACAGACATCAGAATACCTTGATGGTCTGGACCTACAGGCCCTCAACTGCTGCATTGAAAAAGGTGTATACCGAGAAAGAAAAAACATATATAGAATTGAATTATCCGGATATATCATCAGATAGCTGGGGGAGCAATGATCTTCCCATTGTAGATGATGGAACTGCATTTATCCGTATGACTGAAAACGATGCCTGGAGGCATATTTACAAAGTAGATATCAGCACAGGTATTCAAACGCTGGTTACTCCTTTTGACTATGATATCGCTTCCATGAAGGTGCCAACTGAAAAGAATGTTTACTATATGGCCTCGCCTGATAACAGTATGCAACGCTATCTCTATCAGACAGATTTAAGGGGTAAAGGGAAGGAGAAAAGAGTAACACCGGTTCAGTATTCCGGGGTAAATAATTACAATGTTTCACCAAACGGAGCCTTTGCCATACATACGCATCAGAGCGCTGCCGAGCTCAGAACTGTTCGCTTTATAAGCCTGCCGGATCATACATTGATAAAAACCTTGGTAGACAATAAGAATTACCAAGAACAGCTGTCAAAACTTTCATTGCCGGAGGTGATCTTTAAAGAGGTGACAACTGAAGAGGGCATCGTGATGGATGCAAAAATAGTGTTGCCCTTGAATTTTGACAAAAGTAAAAAATATCCTGTGCTGTTTTATGTCTATGGAGAGCCTTGGGGGCAAGTAGCGACTGATACATATAATAGCCTATGGACCATAATGATGGCTCAAAAGGGGTATGTTGTGATTGCCATGGACAATCGAGGAACACCTTGTTTAAAAGGTAGTCAATGGAGAAAAAGTATTTATAGACAAATTGGTCGGATCAATGCCAGTGATCAGGCCCTGGCTGCCAAAGAAATTCTAAAGTTGGATTATCTGGATGAAGACAGGACGGCAGTTTGGGGCTGGAGTGGAGGAGGTACGATGACCTTGAATTTACTTTTTAAGTATCCGGAAATTTATAAAACAGGCGTAGCTGTGGCATCTGTTTCAAATCAATTGGTTTATGACAATATATATCAGGAACGCTATATGGGGCTACCTCAGGAAAATATGCAGGATTTTATAGATGGTTCACCTGTTACCTATGCGAAAAACCTGAAGGGGAATTTACTTTTGATTCATGGAACTGCAGATGATAATGTTCATTACCAAAGTGCCGAGATTTTGATCAATGAATTGATTAAACAAAACAAGCCGTTTCAAATGATGTCTTATCCAAACCGTTCTCATAGTATCAGGGAAGGAGAAAATACAACGAAGCATTTGTTTTCGTTGATTACAAGCTATATTCTTGAGCATACTCCGGTAAATCCTGCTGAATAGGTTCGGTGAAGTTTTAATTTGTTTGTAAATAGTGTTGTTGAGTGAAATTCATTATTGAACCCTTAAGCGATTAAAAGCAGTATGTTTGAATTGTTTTTATATAATCAGTATCTTTAAAAGAGCTATTGAATTAGAAGAATTAGTTCAACTTATTTAAAAATTAAAAACCGTTTTTTATGGATTTTGTTGATTATTACAAAACCTTGGGAATTGACAAAAAGGCCAGTGAAGCTGACATAAAAAAAGCCTATCGAAAACTGGCACGTAAGTACCATCCTGATTTAAATCCAAACGATACCGAAGCAGAGAAGAGATTTAAAGAGATCAATGAGGCGAATGAAGTGCTCAGTAATGCCGAAAATAGAAAGAAGTACGATTCCTATGGGAAAGATTGGAAACATGCTGAAGAATTCGAGAAAGCCAAGCAGCAACAGAAATCTCAGGGAGGCTATCAGCGTTCAGGTTCACAACAATTTTCAGAGGATGATTTTTCAGATTTCTTTGGTTCCATGTTCGGTGGGGCTGGAGGAAGGAGGGGTAATGTTCAATTCAGAGGACAAGATTATCAGGCATCGTTGCATTTGAACCTGAAGGATGTTTATCATACCCATAAGCGGACCCTAACAGTGAATGGAAAGAATATCAGGTTAACGATACCCGCTGGAGTTAAAAATGGTCAAACCATACGCATAAAAGGTCATGGTGGGGAAGGTGTTAATGATGGTCCTAAAGGAGATTTACTCATCACTTTTGAAATTGATAATGATACTCAATTCAAGAGAGACGGGGATAATCTCTATGCTACAGTGGACTTGGATATGTATAAAGCGATTTTAGGCGGTAAGTTGGTGGTTGATAGTTTCGATGGGAAGGTCAAACTGACCATTAAACCTGAGACCCAGAATGGTGACCAGGTTAAATTAAAAAAGAAAGGCTTCCCTAAGTATAAAAAAGAGGGTGAATTTGGGGATCTTATAGTTACATTTAATGTAAAAACACCAACTAATTTGACAGAGAAAGAAAAAGAATTGTTCAATGAATTATCTAAAATGAGATAGGTATGGCTACTGAAAAATATATACCGGTAATACATCTTTGCAATTTATATCAGATTGAGATCACTTTTTTTCATGAATTGAATGACTTGGGTCTGGTAGAGCTGATTTCAAAGGATAATGACATGTTTTTACATGAAGATAAATTATATAAGGTAGAACGAATCATTCGGATTCATCAGGAATTAAATGTGAATATGGAAGGAATAGATGTAGTTCTGAACTTGCTGGACAAAGTAGATAAATTGCAAAATGAAGTTCAGGTCATTCAAAGCAGGTTGCGGCTTTATGAAGATGATCTTTGATTTTAAAATTTAATAGCAGTTCTATGAAAGATCTAATAAAAATTACAATTTTCAGTTTTTTATTTCTTATGATGCAATCCTGTAACGAAAATGTTCCTAAATCAGATCCATCAAGTACCAAATCAGATAAAGCAAAAGGATTGTGGTTGTCATATACGAAAGAAGCCACCGTCTTTAAACTCTGGTCACCTAAAGCAGACAAGGTACGATTGAATATGTATGAAAAAGGAATTGGGGGTGAAGCTATGGAAGTATGCGATTTAGAAATTGCCTCAGAAGTCGGTTATTGGGAAAAGAAAATTGAGAAAGACCTGAATGGAGTGTATTATACCTATCAGGTGATGATGGATGGTCGATGGCTTGATGAAACACCTGGAATATATGCCAAGGCAGTAGGTGTAAATGGTAAAAGGGCCATGGTTCTTGATTTTGCTTCAACCAATCCTGTGGGTTGGGAAGATGATAAAGGACCTGGACTGAATTATCCCAACGAGGCCATTATTTATGAATTACACATTCGGGATATGACCATTCATCCTCAATCCGGATCCAGTATGCCTGGCACTTATTTAGGATTGGTAGAAGAAGGTACCAGGGGGCCAGAGGGTGTTGCAACTGGGATGGATCATTTAAAAGACTTAGGAATTAACTATGTGCATTTGCTTCCGACATTTGATCATTACGCC
Source organism: Lutimonas sp. (assembly GCF_051011215.1). Classification (NCBI taxonomy): domain Bacteria; kingdom Pseudomonadati; phylum Bacteroidota; class Flavobacteriia; order Flavobacteriales; family Flavobacteriaceae; genus Lutimonas; species Lutimonas sp. The sequence goes on along the minus strand of NZ_JBPCUJ010000020.1, from coordinate 3,762 downwards.
ATTAATGAAAGTCGCTTGGACAGCGCTCAGTTTAATTGGGGTTATGATCCTCAAAATTACAATGTGCCTGAGGGTTCATTTTCATCAGACCCCTTTAATGCGGCCGTCAGGATCAAAGAATTTAAAAAAATGGTGCAAGCCTTTCACGCTAATGGTATCGGGGTAATTCTTGATGTGGTATATAACCATACGGGCCGAACCGAGAATTCTAATTTTAATTTGGAAAACCCGGGATACTATTACCGATTTAGAGAAGACGGCTCTTATTCAGATGCTGCGGCTTGTGGTAATGAGACAGCTTCTGAAAAAGAAATGATGCGAGAATTTATTTTAGCATCAGTCAGTTATTGGGCAAGTGAATATCATTTGGATGGATTTCGATTTGATTTAATGGGGATTCATGACATCACCACAATGAATGAAGTGGCGCGCACTCTGAAAAAGATCAATCCACATATTTTTGTATATGGGGAAGGGTGGACAGCTGGTGATTCACCATTGGCAGAAAAAGACAGGGCCTTAAAAAAGCATGTACAACAAATGCCGGAAATAACGGCTTTTAGTGATGATATTCGCGATGGGTTGAAAGGATCTGTTTTTGAAGATGAAAGCAGGGGGTTTGTAAGTGGGGCAGATAATACAGAGGAATCTGTAAAGTTTGGAATTGTAGGTTCTATTGAGCACTCAGAAATTGATTATTCAATGGTTAATTATTCTAAAGCGTCATGGGCCAATGATCCCTGGCAGGCGATTTCTTATGTTTCCTGTCATGATAATCATACACTATTTGATAAACTTCAAGTGTCGGTGCCTGATGCTGATTATAACACTTTGGTGGCTATGGATAAACTGGCCAATGCCGTAGTTTTAACCTCTCAGGGTGTTTCCTTTTTACATGCCGGTTCTGAAATGTTGAGGACAAAAAATGAAGAGCACAATTCTTATAACTTACCTGACTCTATCAACCAAATTGATTGGAATTGGAAATTGCAACATCTCGATGTGACCAATTATTATAAGAACCTGATTCAGTTAAGGAAGGAACATCCGGCATTTAGAATGACTTCCGGTGACCAGGTCAGGAAACATTTAAATTTTGAATTGGTAGAAGATGGTTTGATCAGTTATGTGCTGAAGGGTCACGCGAACGGAGATCGCTGGAAAAATATCTTAGTGGTCTACAATGCAAGAAATGAGTCAGTATCATACAAACTGAAAGGGGACTGGAATACTGCCCTTGTGGGAGATAACTTTGAAATAAAGGAAAAATCCAAGGTGAACGGTTCAATAGATATACCGGCAATTTCAATGTTGGTTTTATACCAAAACTAGAGCATACTTTGATCTATTAAATAGTTTCGATGCATCTTAACTGGCTGGAAACTAATTATTATTTTCACTAGCTTTCGTACGTAAATGAAATCATTTCTTATCTTAGTTTTATGACAAGCAACAAATCAGCCCCAACCTCTTACCCCATATTTTCCTTATTAGCTTTTTTAGTAATTATCATTGCTGGAATTTTATATGCACAATCCTTTATAAACCCTATGCTGTTGGCTATCTTTCTAAGCATTGTTTGTGCCCAGCCGATTATTTGGATGAAAAAGCGAAAAGTACCCTCTATGGTTGCTATCCTGATCGTCTTATTAGGTATTGTAGCCATCTTTATGGGTTTTGCTGATATTATTGGTACCTCGGTTTCGTCTTTTTCCAGTGTGGCTCCCTTTTATGAGCAAAGACTTGAGGAGATTTGGATGACAGTGATCAAATTCTTTAATGATAGAGGCATTGAAGTCACCGGAGAGAAATTAACTGAAATAATTGCACCGGGAAAAGTAATGGGTTATACTGCCGGAGCATTAGGACAACTTGGCGGTGTTATGAGTAATACCTTGACGATTTTTTTTCTATTGCTTTTTATGTTGATGGAGTTAGATGGTTTTTCTATTAAAACAAGAGCGGTGGCGGCGAAAACCAATGTGTCCGTTTCCTATTTGAATACCATTGGTAAAAGCATCCGTCATTATCTTTCTATTAAAACTGTTATGAGTTTATTGACGGGCTTTGTCATTTGGATTGGCTTGCTGATCGTTGGTATCGATTATGCCATTATCTGGGCCTTAATCGCCTTTTTATTGAATTATATTCCCAATATTGGCTCAATTATAGCGGCATTTCCCGCGGTTTTATTTGCATTGATTCAATTGGGTGCAGGTGGTGCCTTCTGGACCATTGTGATTTTTGTAAGTGTTAATATGATCGTAGGTAATTTAGTAGAACCAAAGATGATGGGGCAGGGCCTTGGGTTGTCAACTCTTGTTGTTTTTGTTGCCCTTATTTTTTGGGGATTTGTTTTAGGAACAGTAGGAATGTTTTTATCAGTACCATTAACCATGTCGATTAAAATCATGTTGGAACAGAAAGAAAGCACCCGATGGATTGCCGTATTTTTGGGAACTGAAGAGGATGCCAAGGATATGTTGGAAGGACCGAAAAAGAAAGAGTAGTTCACTATGTACAATAAAAATTTCTTACTTAAAGATTTTTATTGTTGTATGTAAAAGGATTGATATGGAAAATCATTACCAATTATCAGACATAGAATTTGAAACCAGTTTTGAGAATTGTGGTTTTGAAGTCTCGATGTTTAGTCATGAGGCGCACTTGAGGCTTGCCTGGATTCATATCAGGAGGTATGGACCTGCCATTGCTGAAAAGAATGTATCCGATCAATTACGGGCCTATACAAAACATGTGGGAGCTGCTGACAAGTTTAATCTGACTTTAACCATAGCAGCCGTAAAAGCAGTGTATCATTTTTATCTTCGTTATCAAGGAATTGATTTCAAAGATTTTATACATAATTCTCCTTTATTAATGGATGATTTTAAGGGTTTAATGGATCGCCACTACCGTATGGATATTTTCAGTTCTGAATTGGCAAGACAACGATACTTAGTGCCAGATCTTGCCCCGTTTGACTGATCTCTTATGATAAAAAAGTCCCTTAGAGCGAAAATATATGTATAAAACGTCCCTCATTTTTATAATCTGTTCAACATGTTTATTAATCAGCTTTGTTCAATATTATGGACCACAAGAAGAATCCTTCAATCAGAATAGAGATTTTTTACATTTAAGTTACTTACTTGATTTAAAGCAGGATGTTGCAGGCAACTATTGGCCTGATTTCGCATCTCAGGAATTGTATTCACCATTGCTGTATTTTACCAAAGAAGGAACATATGTGATCAATCCAAACGAACATATAGTGACCAATATAAAGCATGAGACAGTATCGATTGAGACTTCTAAACTTCCTGTTATTAAGTTGGAAGAGAAATACCTGGATACCATAAACTTTCAATTTTCGAACAATTACAGCACAAACAAAAACGATATATACTATCATGAGAATGTGCTTTACTTTGATAGTTTTGAACTCATTAGAAAATTCATCCCTGATCTGGTAGATATTCAAGATTGGTCCATTATGGTAATCCATGAATTATTTCATTCCTACCAAAGATCCGTCCCAGCCCATCGAGCTTATTTTGAAGCTTTAGAAATTCCTGGCGGCCCTGATGAGTATTTAGGGGCTTATTATGAAAATTTGGCTTGGTTTAAAGAGAGTGTGGATCGAGAAAATGAAATTTTGAAAAGTATTTGGAAAGAAGACTCAGATGTGGCAACAAGTATATATAGCTACGATTCTTTAAGAACTCAAAGATTGATGAGAATAGAGGAAGAGTATCATGT